>JALWSN010000215.1 GCA_027080245.1 Ignavibacteriales bacterium
ATGAAAATCTTTCTTCCTCTCTTGTGTTTTGAATAGCGAAATTAAAAGCGCGGAGAGAACCAATTAGCACCAAGGTTTCTTTTGCGCGCGTAACGGCCGTGTAAATCAATCTTCTCCTTAGCATTATTCTGTGGCTGTTAGTAACGGGCATTACCACGCAAGGGTATTCGCTTCCCTGACTTTTGTGAACTGTAATTGCGTAAGCAAGCGTCAAGTCTTCAAGCTCGTCGAATTTGTATTCCACTCTTCTGTAATCAAAATCGACAATTAGTTTTTCGTCGAAAGCGTCTATTTTCTCCACAAAACCAATATCGCCGTTAAAAACATTTTTTTGGTAATCGTTCCTAAGCTGCATTACTTTATCGCCAACTTTGAATTTCAGCGATTTCTTAGTAAAAGAATTTTTGTTTAATTCAAATTGTAGTTTTTCGTTCAATTCATTAACGCCGGCAACCCCTCTGTACATTGGCGAGATTGTCTGAACGTCTTCTACCGGATTGTAGCCGAATTTTTTCGGTAATCTGTTTTTAACAATCTCGACTATTAAATCGCTCAACTTACTGATATTATTAACCTCCACGAACCACACATTCGAATCGGGCTTGTTTTCAAAGGAAAATCCAACTCCGCTATTTATTGAATGAGCCAAGCGAATTATTCCGCTTGTTTCCTCCTGCCTAAAAATTTTCTTTAATTTAATCACCGGAACAACTCGGCTTTCTATTAAATCTTTCAAAATGTTTCCGGGTCCAACAGGCGGCAATTGATTGGCATCCCCAACTAACACAAGCGCCGTTGAAGGCTTAACCGCAGCAAGCAAATGGTAAAATAAAAATGTGTCAATCATCGAGACTTCGTCGATAATAATTAAGTCCGCGTTTAATTTATTTTCCTCATTGTAAAAAAAAGTGTAATCCATCGGATTAAATTCGAGCAAGCGGTGAATTGTTTTTGCTTCCATTCCAATTAGTTCGTTCATCCTTTTAGCAGCTCTGCCCGTGGGCGCGGCAAGCATTATTTTCTTTTTATTGTCCTTGTAAATGTCGATTATTCCTTTAATAGCGGTGGTTTTTCCGGTTCCCGGTCCGCCAGTAATTATTGTAATGTTATTGTCCACTGCCGAGCGAATAGCTTCCAATTGCTTTTCGGAGAACACATTATTCCATCTGCTAAGAACATCGTCGCCAACGTTAATATATTTCCGCCGCGAAGAAATAAGCGCTTTAATAAACTTTTCGGATTTCCTTTCCGCCCGGTAAAGTTCGGACAAGTATATTTTTCCGTTCTCACGTACAATTAGCTCCTCTTCCTCAAGTTCGTTAAGAATGGCGGGCTCCTCCTCGAGGTTCACGCCTGCGCTTTGAAAGCAAGCCTTGTAAAGCAACTTTTCCGGAAGATAAACGTTTCCCTGATTTGCGCTTTCGGTCAAATAATACACAATCCAGCTTTTGATTCTAAACGGATGGTTTTCCTCAAACCCAATCCTCAAAGCAATTTCGTCGGCAGTCTTAAAGCCAATGCCTTCAATATCCAGAACTAACCGGTAGGGGTTTTCCTCAATTATTTCAATAGTTTGAAAGCCGTACTCTTTAAATATTTTAATTGCCTTTTTCCCCACAATGCCGTTCTTGCTTAAGTAAAACATTACTTTGTGAACTAACGCTTGCTCTTTCCAGCTTTCAACAATCGATTTTAATTTTTTCTCGCCGATGCCGTTTACTTCCAACAACTTCTCCGGATTAGAATTCAGAATTTCAATTGTCCTTTCCCCGAATTTGTCAACTATCCTTTTTGCAAGCTTTTTGTTCACGCCTCTTAATATTCCGCCGCTTAAGTAAGTTAGAATTTCGCTTGACGTAGTTGGCTTTTTAACTTTAACTCCTTTTGCGACAAATTGCCATCCGTAAATTTTGTGTTCGCGCCACTCTCCTTCAAATTCAACGGGCGTGCCGGCTTCCATTTTTGGCAGTAGCCCTACAACCACGTCACCCTGTTTTAATTTCAAAACAGTGTAACCGTTTTCCTCGTTAAAAAACAAATATTTCTCTATTGTGCCGTCTATTTTTCCCACGGAATGTTTTTACCAATAAAATTGTTAACTTTAAAATGCAATGTGAATATTTTAAATGAAAAATAAAAATCAAGCAACAGGCAAATGAAACTGGAAGAAATAAAAATCATTAAAGAAATACTTCCCATTTCCGAAAGAATAATCGGGAGTGAAGAATATTTTCAGGCAGCGATTTTAATTCCATTAATTAAGCGCGGGAATGAATATTCAATATTGTTCGAAAAGCGAGCCGCTAATATTCGTCAAGGCGGAGAAGTTAGCCTACCCGGCGGCGAAATTGAGCCAAGCGACGGAAGCCCCGTATTTACGGCAATCCGGGAAACCTCCGAAGAGCTCGGACTACCGAAAGAAAAAATTTTAGTCCATTCCAAACTTGGAACGCTTGTTAGTCAGCGCGGTTTAATAGCTCACGCGTTCGTGGGAGAACTGCTGATTGACTCCCTCGGGGAAATTAAAATTGAAAAAAGCGAAGTGGAAAAAATATTTGCCTTGCCGGTAAGTTTCTTTGAAGAAAATACGCCTGACGAATACAATTTGAATTTTGAAATTCATCCTTACTACCTAAACAAAAACGGCGAAAAAGTAGAGTTACTGCCAGTGGAACAACTGAAACTTCCGCAGCGATACGCTAAGCCATGGCGTGGGAAAAACCACAAAGTGCTTGTTTACCCCGCCCAAAAAGAAGTGGTGTGGGGACTAACGGCAAGGTTAATTTACGAATTCGTAAAAATATTGAAAGAAAAACGGCGGGTAGGTAAAACCCCTTAAAACAAAGGGCTTTTTAGCTGTCGGCATCTATCAACCCTTTAATTACAGCATCCAAATAAGCATGAAATTTTTGAGGAAGGTTTTTGTATTTTGCGAGGAATCTCTCTTTAATTTCTTCGAAGTTTGCGTTGCGTAATTCAGCAAGATCGCCTTTAAGATTTGCGATGTATTTTTCCCCTTTAGATTTAACCCTTTCAATAACTTTAGCGTCGTTAGAGGCGGCAAGTTTTCGTGCGGCTTCTTCCAATTCCAAATTACTTTCAACAAAGAACTTAAAAAACCATCCTCTCAGATTTTCGCCAACGGCGGTGCGGCTAATGCCTAATTCGTCGCTTACTTCCTTAATTGAAGAATGACTGAATTTTTTTAATCTTAACAAATTAAGGATTTCCTCATCTATTAGCTTTCTGGCTTTCTTTCGAATTTCGTCAGGCAAATCTTTTAAATGAACAAGCTCCCTGTTTTCGCCAGCGGCAAATATCGCCGCGCGTTTAACAACCGACTCCAATTCCCTAACGTTGCCGGGCCAATCGTAATCGGAAAGCCGATCCACAATTGCCTGAGAAAATTTTAAGTCCGGATTTTCTTTTTTTAGAAAGTATTCGGCAAGGACGGGGATGTCATCCTTCCTTTTACGCAAAGGCGGCAATTGAATTGAGACGACGTTAAGCCTGTAAAATAAGTCTTCGCGAAATTCCTTTTCCGCCACGGCTTTTTTCAGATTCTTGTTTGTGGCTGCAATTATTCTTACGTCGGCAAAGCGTTTTTCCGGCGAACCTACTTTTTGATATTCGCCGTTTTGCAAAACTCTTAAAAGCTTCGCTTGAAAGTTCAGGCTTGTCTCTCCAATTTCGTCTAGGAATATTGTTCCGCCGTTAGCGGCTTCGAACAGGCCGATTTTCTCGGCTACCGCGCTGGTAAAAGCACCTTTAACGTGACCGAACAATTCACTTTCCAGAAGAGATTCCGTAACTGCCGCGCAGTTCAAGGAAACGAAAGCTTTGTTTTTCCTTGCGCTAAGATTGTGAATAGCTTTTGCCACAAGCTCTTTGCCGCTACCGCTTTCGCCGGTAATTAAAACCGTGGCGTTAGAAGGCGCAACTTTTTTAATCACCCCCACAACTTTCGCCATTTCGGAACTGCGGTAAATAATGCCCTGAAAATTCCTTGCAATGGAAAGGCCGGTTGCCTCTGCGGGCTCTTCGTCTTTTTGAGCTTCCTTAAGTTTCTCGATTTTTTCCGTTAGCTCCGTAATCTTTCCCTGCCATTGTTCCCTTTCGCTCCCATTGGATTTTTCGAACGCGCTTTTAACTTCTCTAAGTTCGCGGATTTTTTCTTTAAGCTCCCTTTCAAGTTTTTCCTTTTCCACGCCAATATCTTCAGCGCTTTTTAAAGTATTTAAATACACGTTGAATCCCGAAGAAAGAAGAAAAGCCACGGCTGGCAGAACTATCGCCGAAAAATCGACCGCAATATTAAACGCCAACAACAGAACAAAAGAAATCAAAAACAGCAATCCCTCTAAAACCCAATATTTACGGGGGAAAAGGACCGCCGTTAGCAGAAAAGCCAGCCAGAAAAGGCTTTTAAGGAAATTGAACCAATTAAAATTGATTCCTTTTTGGTTTAAAATATTTTCCGTGGCAAGCGCCATTAAACCGATTCCCGGAACTTTGCCAAACGGGTACAAATACAGGGTCTTAGCAATAGTTGGTGCGCTAACGCCTATTATTACTGCCTTTCCCTCGAATTTGTTTTTTAAATTATTTTTCCGGACCAAATCAAAAAATTCGAGTAACGAATAAGATTTAAATTTTCTCCAAGAATGATTTGCGTTTAAGTAAAGTCGTTTTTGGGCTTTAACTTCAGGGTCTAACGCCCTCGAAAGCGCCAAAGCAAAAGAATAATAAGGCTTTCCTCTAACCTGAATTTCGTTTGGAATTAAAATGTAATCTCCTTCAAAATAATTCAGATGTCCTACGGGAATGTTGGCGTCCAGTTTCGCAAAGAAGGGGAGTCTAACCGAATCGGCGCGTAAATCGTCTTCGTTTAGCCCTTCCGCAATTGCTCCAAGAGCAACGTTGTGTTTCTTTTTTAGTTCGTTAAACAAAAGGTTGTTGTAAACGCTCTGAGAAGAAACGCCGCGGGGGAAAAAAATCGTCAAACCAATTGCGCCAACATTAAGCTTTTCCAACCTGTCAATCAGCAAAGCGTAATAGCTTCTCTTGAGGGGCCAGCCCAAAGCGTCCACATCTTGTCCGGTAATATTAATTAAAATTATTTTTTTGCTTTCCGCCGATCCCGACTCAACAACCCCCGCCAAATAGGACGCGCTCCCGTTAATAAAATATCTTACGGAAGGAACAATTAAGCTAAAGGCAAAAAGTATTACAAAAAATATCGCGGCAAGCGCTTTTTGACGATTATTTACTGTTCTAATTTTCTTCAAAGTTCTCCAGCGCAATTGTTTTCTTCTTAATGAAAGAACCAATCTCTCTGCGTCGGCGTCTTTACAAATCCGCCTTTTTAATTATTCAAAAATTTGTTAAAATTAAGATTCTAATTTAAAGAATAAAATTGTAATATTGTTATTTGTTGAAACTTAAAAAACAAAGAGAACAAAGATGCAAATCAGGGTCAATGGTATTTCGGTCAATATTTACGGGCTCAAAACGAACCCCGCAATTATTTTTGTACACGGTTTCCCTTACGATCACAACATGTGGGAAAATCAAATTAAGCGGTTCAAAAAAGATTATTATTGTGTCGCTTACGACATTCGGGGGCTTGGTAAAAGCGCAGTAGGGTGCGGGCAATTCACAATGGAACTATTTGCAGACGATTTGTTTGACATCATTAAAAAATTAAAAATTAAAAAGCCCGTTCTCGTTGGGCTTTCCATGGGCGGCTACCTTGCGCTGAGAGCCGCCGAACGAAATCAAGAATTGTTCGCCGGATTTGTTTTTGCGGACACTCATCCCCGGGCGGACGACAACGTATCCAAATTAAAACGCTCAAGCGCAATCGCCGAAATTGAAAGCAAGGGGCTCAAGCGCTACGCAAAGAACTTTCTGCCGCTTTGCTTTTTGCCTGACTCGAACAGGAAACGTTACTATTCGGAAGCTTTAAGGCGAGCCACGAAACAAAATCCTAAAGGCGTAAAGGGCGCTCAGCTTGCAATGTTAAGCAGAACTTCCACCGAGGAATTTTTGCCCGAAATTAAAAAGCCGACGCTTGTAATCGTAGGCAGGGAAGACAAATTAACTCCGCCCCAAGTAATGAAAGAAATGGCGGCGAAGATTCCAGGAGCTGAATTTGTGGTCGTGCCGAACGCCGCCCACATGAGTCCGGTTGAAAATCCCGAAGTGTTCAACGCCGCTCTGGAAAATTTTTTGAAGCAAGTTGAAAGATAATTTTAGTGGCTTACGGGCTTGAAGGGAAGGGATATTTTAAAGGATTTTTCCGGCAAAATTACTTTTCAAAACTTTCCACGTTTTGGCGGACAAAGGCAATGGCGTAAAGCGCAAGATTTTACAAAATTAAAAACCCGCTCCCTTTTTCAAATGAACGGGCTTTGGCAATAAGTTCAAAAATGTTTTGCCACTTTACAGGAAAACTCCTCTAACGAAAGCAAGGAAAGCTATTTGGAGCTAAATTCCTTAATAATTCTGTCTATTTCGTTTTTGGTAATTCCTTCGCCTAATTTTTCGTCTTCGTTCCGGTTTGAACCAGCCGGATTTTTAAACGGCTCTACAACCGGATTACCCGCCCGGGCTTTAAGTCTTTCCTCGATTTCCTGAAGGTAACTTTGCTGAGCGGGATTGTAATCCGCAGCCACTGTAGCGCCGCCGAAGGAATTTACCGCTTGCCCTTTATTTACCGGATTAGTTTCAAAAGCAAGGGTTTTAATATTTATTAAATGTTTTGCCGTCACGTTTTCGGAAATAATCGAGCCTCCCCACGTTCCCGGACCGAGCGTCATCGAAGGCGT
>JALWSN010000216.1 GCA_027080245.1 Ignavibacteriales bacterium
TCGATTACTCCTTTGCGAATTAGTTCGGATTTAACTTGTTTCTTCCCGTCTTTTTTCATCTTCATGTTCATCTTCATTTTTCCCTTCGACGTATCGGCGGGATTTTTAGCTTTCGTAAACAGGTTAAGGGAAGCCCTTAAGTTCGATTCCGAATCAATTAAGAATTGAGCCGATTCCACGATTTTAGTTCCCGCTTGCAAGCCGCTAAGAACCTGATAATACCCGTTAGCATATTCACCAAGTTCTATTTGCGCCGGTTTGAACCTGCCCGAGCCAAGAGCTACGATAACGGTATTTGTTCTGCCGCTACGCAAAATTGCTTGTTCGGGAACCAGCGGATAAACGCCCTTCGAAACGCCTTTAATATCAACGTTTGCAAACATGCCCGGCTTAAGATACCCGTCTTTGTTGGGTAAATCGATTCTTACTTTAATCGTTCTTGTTTTGGTATCCAGCGTCGGATAGATGAAAGAAATTTTGCCTTTGAATTTCTTACCCGGCAAATAGTCGAAAGTGACGTCGACGGGTAATCCTAATTTTATTTTTTCGAATTCGTATTCGTAAATGTCGGCAATAATCCAGAGGTCGGACAAATCGGCAATTTTCAGAATAGGCGTTCCCCTATTAATTTTAGCGCCTTCGTCCACGCCTTTGTGAATTACCGTTCCGTCGAAAGGAGCGTAAAGCGTAACGTATTTTTTAACTTTACCCGTTTTTCTGAGATTTTCAATTTCGGCGTCGCTAACGTCTAAAAGTTGCAATTTTCTGATTGCGTTTTTTAACAGCGTCGATTGTCCGTTTTTATTTTTAACGGCATTGTCGTAATCCAATGCTGTCAGGAATTCCTCTTGAGCCGAGACTAATTCAGGCGAATAAATTTTTACCAGTTTATCGCCTTTGTGAACTTTTTGCCCCGTAAAATTGACGTAAAGTTTCTCAATCCAGCCGGCAACTTTTGTTGTGGCTGTGTATTCTTTCTTTTCGTTCGGCTCTAAGATTCCGTTCGTGTTTACTTCAGGACGCAATTCGCCGTTTTTGATTTCAATAATTTTAACGTTCATATTCTGTTGAACTACCGGGCTAATTTTAACCACGCCCGCTTCTCCGCCTTCGTCGGCGTAAACCGGAACCAAATCCATTCCCATGTTGGATTTTCCGGGGTGATCGTAAATTTCGTTGGGATTCATCGGGGCTCTCCAATAAAGTATTTTCCTGCCCTTTTTCCCTTTGTTTCCTTGCTGAACGGTGGCAGCGCCGCTTGCGGCGTTTTTAGTGCCCAAAATATTGAACCCAACCGCGCCAACAATAATTCCAATAATTAAAATAGCCAGATATTTGAATACTGTTTTAGTCATTTCCTTCTCCTGAATTAGTTTACATTGTTAATAATTTTTACACCCGCTAAGAATTCCACCTGAGCAATATTTCTGTAATAATTAGCTCTAACCTTGGCTAATTCCGTCTTAACTCGCAAAATTTCATCCTCAGCCCGAATTACGTTCACAAAGTCGATTTTGCCCACCTGGTAATCGGCTAAGGCGGCTTGGTAGGATTTTTCCGCCTGTGGCAGCAGACTGTTTTCAATAAGTTTTTCTCTTTCGGACAAAGCTTCCAATTTTGCCGTCAAGTTCCCGAACATCTTGCT
>JALWSN010000217.1 GCA_027080245.1 Ignavibacteriales bacterium
CAATTTGTCCCATCGAAACAAATTGGGAAGGATGGCTGATGTGCTTGGTCCAGCTCATTTCGGAAATGTGAATAAGCCCTTCGATTCCCTTTTCAATTTCAATGAACGCGCCGTAATCGGTAAGCGAAACCACACGTCCGGAAACCTTATCGCCAACTTTGTATTTTTTGTCGATGTCTTCCCACGGGTGCTTTTGCAATTGCTTTAAGCTCAGGGAAATCCTCTTCTTCTCTTTGTCGAAGTCGGTTACCACCACTTTAATTTTTTGGTCGAGGCTAACAACTTCGCTCGGGTGATTGATCCTGCCCCAGCTTAAATCGGTAATGTGAATTAAGCCGTCCACGCCGTTAAGATCGACGAACACGCCGAAATCAGTAATAGCTTTAACTGTGCCTTCAAGTATTTGACCTTTTTCCAGGCTTTCAAGAATTTCTTTTCTGTGGTCGGCAATTGTCTCTTCAATAAGCACTTTGTGAGAAACAACAACGTTTTCCGTGGGAATATTAATTTTTACGATTCTGAAATCCATTGTTTTGCCAACGAACGAATCAAAATCTCTGACGGGTCTGATATCGATTTGCGAGCCGGGCAGAAAAGCTTCGATGCCCATTAAGTCCACAACCATTCCACCCTTAATTCTGCGAAGAATTTTCCCTTTAAGAACTTCCTCGTTCTCGTAAGCTTGAATAATTTTCTCCCAGATTTTAAGGAAATCGGCCCGCTTTTTACTAAGCACCAAATTTCCTTCGTCGTCTTCCACGCTTTCAATTACAATGTCGATTTCAGAGCCTACTTCAATCTCTTCGGTCGAGGAAAATTCCGAAAGCGGAATAGTCCCGTCGGACTTGAAGCCAACGTCCACTACAACGTTGTCGTTGTTAATGCTAACGATTTTACCTTTAATAATTTCGCCTTCTTTGATTGTTTTAAAGGATTCGTCGTAAAGTTTTACTAATTGTTCAATTTCTTCTTCAGAGTAATCATCGGCGCTAACTAACTTAGGCGTACCCAACAACTCTTTATCTTGAAGATTTTTTTCTTGTTCGGACATTCATCCTCCTGATTAAGTTTTTTCGCTCTCCGATTCCCAGCCATCAAAAAACCGGTTTGCGAAGGTTTTAGTTAAACAATAGTTAATTTGGATGGCTGTAAGATTTTTTTGCCAAATTAACCAGATTTAAAATTTTTTCTATTTCTTCGTCCACTGTTAAATTCGTAGTGTCAAGTTCGTAAGCGTCGTCGGCTTTTTTAAGGGGACTAACTTTTCTTGAGCTGTCGATTTTGTCCCGTTTAATTAAATTATTTTTAACGTCCTCGAACGTTACGTCGTCTCCCTTGGCTTTGTGTTCAAGGAATCGGCGTTTCGCCCGCTCCTCCAGCGTGGCGGTCATGAAAACTTTAACTTCAGCCTTAGGAAAAACCACCGTAGTAATGTCTCTGCCTTCAGCCACTAAATTTCCCTTTTCGGCAAGAGCCCGCTGTAGTTTAACCATCTCGGCGCGAACCTCGGGAATTCTACTTATTTCGCTGACTTTTGCGCTTATTTCCGGCAAGCGAATGAAATCGGTTACTTCCTCGCCGTTTACGAACACTCGCGTAATTCCGTTTTCGTATTTCATATCCAGCGTAATCGAACGGGCTAAC
>JALWSN010000218.1 GCA_027080245.1 Ignavibacteriales bacterium
GCAAAGTTCCTGCGGCGTTTGTTAATCCTCGTTCTTTTAGATTTGCCATTTCGTATTCGCCGTTAAATTGAGGGTCGTAAATAATGAATGGCACTGGATTTAGCGTATGCGAGGTTTTGATGATTTCCTTGCCGTCTTTAACGGTAAACATTTCATCGGCGTTGCCGTGATCGGCGGTAATAATGGCAACGCCTTTAAGCTCCTCAATAACATTAAGCAATTCGCCCACGCATTTGTCGACGGTTTCGACGGCGGTAATTGCCGCCTCCATTACTCCTGTGTGGCCAACCATGTCGCCGTTGGCAAAGTTTAATCTGCCCCAACGGAAATTGCCGCTTCGCAAAAGCTCGATTGTTTTTTGAGTAATTTCTTCGGCTTTCATTTTGGGTTTCCGGTCGAATGGAATTACGTCCGAGGGAATCTCAATGTATTCTTCAAGCTTTTCGTCGATGTAACCCGAACGGTTGCCGTTCCAGAAATAAGTCACATGTCCGAATTTTTGGGTTTCGGAAATAGCGAAGGAAGTAACTCCTTCCGCGCAAAGGTATTCGCTTACAGTACGGTCAATCTGAGGAGGTTGAACAAGGTAGTTCTTAGGGATATGCAGGTCGCCGTCGTATTCCATCATTCCCGCGTAGAAAACTTTTGGGAATCTTTGGCGATTGAAGAAATTGAAATTTTCTTCTTCGAACGCTCTGGAAATTTCAATGGCTCTGTCCCCCCTGAAATTAAAGAAAACAACAGCATCGCCATCTTCAATTGTGCCGACGGGCTTATTACGCTCGTTAACAATTACGAACGAATTCAAATATTGGTCTGTTGACGTTGGGTCTTCTTCGTACATTGTTTTTATTGCTTCGGAAGCCGATTTGAAATTGCGCGCCAAGCCCAGCACATGAGCCTTCCAACCGCGCTCTACAACCGACCAATCCGCGTTGTAACGGTCCATTGTCGTAACCATTCTTCCGCCGCCTGAAGCTATTTGGTAATCGAAACCTTCTTTTTGTTTTTGAGCCAAATATTTTTCGAGCGGTTCAACATAGTTAAGAGCCGTTCTTTCGCCAACGTCCCTGCCGTCCAATAGCGCGTGGATTCTTACTCGTTTAATTCCTTCGTTTGCACATTCGTTTAGCAAAGCGTAAAGGTGATCGATGTGCGAGTGAACATTGCCGTCCGAAAGCAGCCCGATGAAGTGAACTGTTTTCCCTTCTTTCCCGCGGGCGCTTACTTCCCTCCAGATTTCCGTTTTAAAAATAGCGCCGCTTTCAATCGATTTATTCACAAGCTTTGCGCCCTGGGCAAAAATTCTACCGGCGCCAAAAGCGTTGTGTCCTACTTCGCTATTGCCCATATCGCCTTCCGTGGGCAGCCCTACCGCGGGTCCGTGCGCTTTAAGCGTTGTAAATAAAGGGGAAGCTATTAGTTTGTCCAAATTGGGAGTGTTAGCAAGGTAAACCGCATTCGTTTCATCTTGCCTTCCAAGTCCAACCCCGTCCATTATTATGAATAAAAGAGGTCCTTGCCTTCCGCTAAAGTTTTGTAATTTATTTAAATGAAGTTTCATTTTAATCCTCGTAATTCTAAAATTCATTTTTTCAAATCTAACTAAAATTGTTGTAAAACTTTGATGAAATATTTCA
>JALWSN010000219.1 GCA_027080245.1 Ignavibacteriales bacterium
AATAAAAGCGTCAATTTTTTCCGGGGTTAATTGCAAAATTTCAAAATCCTCCGTGCTGTCTTTAGGCAGCGGGGAAGGGAACAAATCGCGTGCAAGAAAGACTTCGCAAATTTCGTCCGTAACTCCGTTGTAAGGATTGAACTCTCCTAATTTAATCAGGGACTTAGCGTTAACGCCGGCTTCTTCTCTTAATTCTTTAATTGCATTTTCTTCAGCCGAAAGATTTTTCTGAACGCTGCCGCAGGGAAATTCAACGCTGGTCTTTTCGTTAAGGTAGCGGTATTGATTAACGAGCAAAAATGAACCGTCGTTCAATAAAGGAACGATCATTGTGGAGCCGTTTGTGTGGACGTAATGGTATTCGCCTTCAAACGAATTATCAATCTTGTATTTGTCCAGCCGGTATTCCCAATAATCGTTCCTTTTAATTATTTCACGGGAAATATTTTTCCAACGTTTAAGAGGCATTACAATCCGTAGTTTTCCAATAATTCCTTGCGGGAAAAGAAATGCGAAATTTCCTTAGCGGCATTTTCGTCGGAGTCCGAACCGTGAACGATGTTTTGCTCAACGTTGTCCGCGTACAACTTGCGGATGGTTCCTTCAGCCGCTTCGGCGGGATTTGTAGCGCCAATTAATTTTCTGAAGTCTTCGACGGCGTTTTCTTTTTCGAGCACAATTGGAACGCAGGGACCGCTCGTCATGAAATTAATTAAATCATTAAAGAAAGGTCTTTCTTTGTGGACTTCGTAAAATCCGCCTGCCGTATCCTTGTTTAACTTGACCATTTTCATTGCCACAATTTTAAATCCTGCCTGAGTTATTTTAGAAATCACTTCTCCGATTAGATTTTTCCTTACGCAATCCGGTTTTAATATTGCCAAAGTTCGTGTAACCAATTTATCCTCCTAAATTAAATTAACAAATGAATAAAATAAAAGGAAGGAACATTTAATTCCTTCCTTTAACAAATAGATATTTAGAAATTGTTTAAGATTTTTTAACTTCTTCAAGAGCCTTTTTCATTGTAATGCCGATTTCGGCGGGACTTTGCGCAACTTTAATTCCCGCTTTTTTAAGAGCCTTAATTTTCTCTGCGGCAGTTCCTTTGCCGCCCGAAATTATTGCGCCTGCGTGTCCCATTCTTCTTCCGGGTGGCGCTGTTTGTCCTGCAATGAAAGCGACGACAGGTTTTTTAACGTGCTTTTTAATGTAAGCCGCCGCTTCTTCTTCGGCGCTGCCGCCAATTTCTCCAATCATTACAATGCCTTCGGTGTTTGGGTCTTCGTTGAAAAGTTTAATGATGTCGATGAATTGGGAACCTACAACCGGGTCGCCGCCAATTCCAACGCAAGTGGATTGTCCGATTTTCAAATCGGTTAATTGTTTAACGGCTTCGTAAGTAAGCGTTCCGCTGCGGGAAACAACGCCTACTTTTCCTTTCCTGTGAATGAACCCTGGCATGATTCCTATTTTAGCTTTGCCTGGAGAAATAATACCGGGGCAATTAGGCCCGATTAGTCTAACGTCTTTTTGTTTAATTACGTTGTAAACTTTAACCATGTCTGCCGCGGGAATGCCTTCGGTGATGCACACAATTAGTTTAACGCCCGCGTTAGCCGCTTCGAGGATTGCGTCCGCGGCAAATGCAGGAGGCACAAATATTGCCGAAGCCGTTGCTTTAGTGGCTTTAACCGCTTCCTCGACCGTGTTAAAAACAGGTATGCCGTTAAAGTCCGTTCCACCTTTGCCGGGAGTAACTCCAGCCACTACTTTCGTTCCGTATTCTAACATCTGTAAGGTATGAAAGGAACCCTCGCTTCCGGTAATTCCTTGAACTACTACTTTTGTTTTTTTGTCCAGTAAAATACTCATTTTCTTACCTTTTAATTTTCTGAATAAATTCAACTTCAAAATTTAAAAAAAAAGATTGTCTTTAACACGTAAATTTTTTAATTAAAGTAAAATAATTTCCGTTTGAAGGATGTTCTGTTTCCTGAAATAAGCGCTCATTTATGTTAATTAAATAGAAGAGCAACAATGTTTTAATTATCGCGGTTACGCGGTGGCTCTTGATTTTGTAGAAGTTTCTGTTTCTAAACCTGGCAATAAGCAAGGCGTTCGGTCGCAAACAGGTAAGGCTAATAGACGTCCGGTTTGAGAAGCGCTTTCCTTCGACAAAATTGAAATTTAAGACGAAAGTTTAATTAGAAACTTAATTAAGAATTTTTGTAAATTTAAAGAATAAAATTTTTAAAATAATTAGACGTTACTCGTTGTAAATAAATTAACATCTCATTAAATTTCGAAGTTTATTTTTTAGGTTCTTTGCTATGTTTATTAAGCACACAAATTACGAGTTAGGCTCTCACGAAATTTTTCTTTCGGAGAAGAGCGTTAATTTACAGCTTGGGGAGCCGTTCTTTGGTGATGTTGAAGTAAGTTGCCGAATGGAAAAAAGCAGATCGGATATTTTGCTTGTTTGCGAAGTTAGTGCAAGAAGCAATTTGATTTGCGACAGATGTAACGAGGAATTTGAAAGAGAGCTTAAAAATAAATTTTCGGTTCTTTACCTTTTTGATTCGGAAAAAGTTACGGACGAAGATACAGACGTATTTTACATTTCACGGGACGAGGACAAGCTTGAACTTGACAAAATTGTAAAAGATTACGCTTATCTTTCAATTCCAATGAAAAAATTGTGCAAGGAAGATTGCAAAGGATTATGCCCGCATTGCGGAACTAATCTGAATTACGCAAGTTGCGATTGCAAAACCGAAGAAATTAATCCGGTTTGGGAAAAATTACTTGAATTAAAAAAGACAATTAAAATAAAATAAGGAAGTAAAATGGCGCATCCTAAAAGGAAAATCTCGAAAAGTAGGAGAGATAAAAGAAGAACTCACTACAAAGCAACCGCCCCAACTTTAAGCGAATGCCCGAATTGCGGGGAGCTTAAATTAAGCCACAGGGCGTGTCCTAATTGCGGCTACTACGCCGGCAAATCAATGTTCATTCCCGAATAAACATTTAACTGAATGAATACCGAAAACAAGAGAAAATGTAGAATTGCAGTGGACATGATGGGGGGCGACAACGCCCCCTTTAACGAAGTTCTTGGCGTTTCTCTTGCGTTGCAACAGTCGGACGAATTTGATCTGATTTTAGTAGGCAACAAAGACGAAATTAGAGAAGTTGCCGCCGGTAAGGGAATTGAAATTGACGACAACTCAATTGTTCACGCAACGGAAGTAATTAGAATGAGCGACACTCCAACCGTTGCATTTAAAGAGAAAAAGGATTCCTCGATGGTTATGGCGGCTAAATTTGTTAAAGAAGGCAAAGCCGACGCAATAGTTAGTGCGGGAAACACAGGCGCAATGCTTGCTGTTTCTACTTTGATTATAGGTAGAATTAAAGGCGTTGGGCGTCCTACCATTGGAGCCGAGTTCCCTACAATTCACAACAAGCCTTGCACCGTTTACGACGTTGGCGCAAGTGTTGACAGTAAAGCGCAACATCTTTTGGATTACGCAATAATGGCGGACATTTACGCCAGGGAAATTCAAAATAACCCAAATCCTACTATTGGCATTTTAAGCGTTGGCGAGGAAAAATCCAAAGGCAATACGTTAGTTTTCGAAGCTGCGGAATTGCTTGGAAAATCAAATCTAAATTTTATTGGGAACGTTGAAGGAAGGGATATTTTCTTCGGTAAAAGCGACATTGTTCTTTGCGACGGATTCGTTGGAAATATTGTGTTAAAGCTCGGGGAAAGCTTCCTGAAATTTTTGAAGCACAAATTAACCGTTTACGCAAATCAAAGTATTTTCAATAAATTGAAAGTAGGACTTGTAAAAGGCGCATTAAAAAAGGCTTTGAGCGGGATGGATTACCAGGAACACGGAGGCGTGCCGTTGCTGGGAATTAACGGAATCAGCATTATTGGCCATGGTTCAAGTTCGCCTTTGGCGATTAAAAATATGATTTTGAAAGCAAACTTAATGCACAAAAAAAATCTTATTAACAAATTCAAGGAATCATTTAGCAGCAATGAGTAGAGAGAGAAAAACCGTCAACGCGCAAATTACCGGCGTTGGGATGTGGGTCCCAGAAAAGGTATTGGACAACAAATATTTTGAATCTATCGTCGACACTAGCGACGAATGGATTAGAACGCGAACCGGAATTCAGGAAAGGCGCATTCTGGAAAAAGGCGCGACGAGCGATTTAGCTACGAACGCAATAAAAAATTTAATGGAAAACACCGGATTGAAACCGGATGAAATCGAGGCGATTATTGTGGCAACGGTAACGCCCGATTATTTTTTCCCGGCAACGGCTTGTCTTGTGCAAGATAACATAGGCGCAAAGAACGCTTTTGGTTACGATTTGTCTGCCGCCTGTTCGGGATTCATTTTCGCGCTTCAGCAAGGGGCTTCCTTAATTGAAAGCGGCCGTTACAAAAAAGTAGTGGTTGTTGGCGCCGATAAAATGAGCGCCATTACGGATTACACCGACCGCAACACTTGTATTTTGTTCGGGGACGCAGCCGGAGCGGTTCTTTTGGAGCCAACGGAAAATCTCGAGTACGGATTGCAGGATTCCGTTCTTAGAGTTGACGGAAGCGGAAGGGATTTGTTAATAATGAAAGCAGGCGGCAGCGCAATGCCCGCTTCGAAGGAAACGGTTGAAAATAAATTGCATTACATCTACCAGGACGGCAGAGCGGTTTTTAAAGTAGCCGTTAAGGGAATGGCGGACGTTTCAGCCGAAATAATGGAAAGAAACAATTTAACAGGAGGCGACATTGCTTACCTTGTGCCCCATCAGGCGAATCTTAGAATAATCGACGCAACTGCAAAGAGGATGGGAATTACCCGAGATAAAGTAATGATTAACATTCAAAAATACGGCAATACTACGGCCGCCACAATTCCGCTTTGCCTAACTGAGTATTACAATGCCGGTAAATTGAAGAAAGGAGACAAGTTAGTTCTTTCCTCTTTTGGCGGAGGCTTTACTTTCGGTTCTATTTACTTAGTTTGGAGCATGGATTAACCGATGGGTAAAATTGCTTTTCTCTTTCCGGGGCAAGGCTCTCAGTACGTTGGAATGTCCAAGGATTTTTACGAGAGTTCTTCCAAAGCCAAAGAAATAATCGAACGAGCCGACGAGCTTCTGGGTTTCGGACTTTCAAAAATAATGTTTGAAGGTCCGCTTGAAAAACTTAAGCAAACTGAAATTACTCAACCCGCAATATTTTTACACAGTTACGTTGCTTATTCTTTGATTGAAAACGTAAGCGCCGAAATGTCCGCCGGACATTCGCTTGGCGAATACACTGCATTCGCTACGGCTGGCGCTTTAACATTCGAAGAAGGATTAAAGCTTGTGCGTTACCGCGGGCAATTAATGCAGCGTGCAGGCGACCAAAACAAAGGAACAATGGCAGCAGTAATAGGCATGGAAGCCGAAACCCTTGAAAATATTTGCCGAAAAGCTTCTTCGGTCGGAATTGTTCAGTGCGCCAATTTTAATTCTCCCGGACAAATTGTAATTTCGGGCGCGGTTGAAGGTGTTAAAGAAGCGATGAAATTAGCAAAGGAAAACGGCGCGAGGATTGTTAAAGAGCTTATTGTTTCAGGAGCTTTTCATTCTCCGTTAATGAAATCGGCGGAAGAAAAACTTGCTGATGAATTGAACAAAACGAATTTTAAGGAATTAAAGAATCCCGTTTATTCAAATGTTACCGCGGAAAAAGTTAAGTCAGCCGCCGAAGCAAAGGAGTTATTAATAAAGCAATTAACATCGCCAGTAAAATGGCATGAGATTATTTTGAACATGGTCAGGGATGGAGCGGAAGAATTTGTTGAAATAGGTCCGGGAAAAGTTTTGCAGGGTTTGGTAAAAAGAATTTCGCCATCGGCAAAATTTTACGGAGTGGATAAATTTGCGGATTTGGAAAAACTTGGTTAGGGGATTCTTCAATTTTATTTTTGGAAATAATTATTTCAAAATTGTATATTATTAGATTGTAAAAGTTAGAATTATTTTTTGACTAATAAAATCAAGGTGAAGATAATTGTCCGGTAAAAAAAGAGCTTTAATTACAGGCGGTTCGAGAGGGATTGGCAAGGGAATTGTGGAAGAGTTCCTTTCTAGCGATTTTGCCGACGTTGTTTTTATTTACAAAAGTTCCAAAGAGCAAGCCGAGGAAATTGTTAGCAAGTTTGCCGCGTTGGGAAAAAAAGTTTTGGCGTTGCAAGCCGACGCTTCGGATTTTAAGCAAGTAGGCGAAGCGGTAACCAAAGCTCAAGAATTCTTGGGCGGAGTGGATATTTTGGTAAACAACGCTGGGGTTACACGGGACAATCTTTTGCTTAGAATGAGCGAAGAAGATTTCGACAGCGTAGTGAACACAAATTTAAAAAGCGTTTTTAATTTTACGAAAGCCGTCATGAGAATAATGTTAAAACAGCGGAACGGCAGCATTATTAACATTTCTTCGGTAGTTGGAATAATGGGAAACGCCGGGCAGGCAAATTACGCCGCTTCGAAAGCCGGAATAATCGGGTTCACAAAATCCATTGCCAGAGAAATTGCTTCGCGCAACATTCGCGTAAACGCAATAGCTCCGGGCTACATTCAAACGGACATGACAGCAGGTTTAACCGACGAACAAAAAAAAGCTTTAACCCAAAGCATTCCGCTTAATAGAATCGGAACGCCGGAGGACATTGCCAAAGCTGTAAAGTTTTTAGCCTCGGACGATGCCGGTTACATTACAGGTC
>JALWSN010000220.1 GCA_027080245.1 Ignavibacteriales bacterium
CGGCGGTTTATGATCCTTCCGACGGGACTGTTGTGCAGTTCAATAATCTTATGCCGGAAGGTGATTTCAAAGTAAGAGAAAGTCTGGAAGATGAGACCGGAGTTGGGAATACAATTTTTTCCGGTGAGGAATCGACGGTCTCTTTCTTCTCTTTCGATGTTTCCGCTTTTTCGCAGCTTAACGCTTGGGCTGAAGCAGAAACGCCTTTACGATTGGTAATTGAGGGAGTTGAGAATCATATCCTTTGGTATGAAGATGTTGCAGTTAAGGTAGAGCCACATTACAAGGGAGCTGTTGGCGAACTTAATGGGCTTTCAATTACTTTCCATAAGAAAGGTGGTTTGCAAAGTGTTTACAACCTTAAGAATTTGTTGATCGGGGCTATTGGAGCGCCTTGGGCAACGGATTCCAATAATGACGGTATTGTGGACGGAATTGTTTTTTCGCTTGTTTCGGGAGCGGAGCCGAGATATTCAAGATTTGTTTCGAGATACCAAGGAATTACAAGTCAAGGAACGGGTGAAATTACTGCAACAATGCAGATTGAATTTCCTCTTGCCGGAGTTGAGCTTACTGCGTTTCCTAATATTTATTTGAATGATAACACTTTTAATTCGCATACATTGAAAGCGGTAGATTTTTCAGGAACGGTTCTTGCGAGCGCAACTTCAACAAACCCTGAAGAAACAATTTCCATAACAACACCGGCAAATACTTACAAAATAATTTACGAGCTTGCGGATATTACTCTCGGAGACGCAGGTAAAATTACAAATATTGATGTGCCTTATTTAGGCACGGATGCCGAAAATTATCAAGGCATTTGCGAGTGGGGTTTTGCGACGAATCCGACTACTTATGACAGAGTTACTTCCAGCGGAGATACAAGAACAACTTCCGTTGGAAATGAAAGAATAGCAGTAATAATTTGAGGTGAAAAATGATTAGCGGAATTAAACGGGCTGCAATTTACGACCCGGCAACAGGAACGGTGGTGCAGTTTAACAAAATTTCTCCTGAAGGAGAGTTCAAAATTTGCGAGCCGATTGAAGTTGAAAGCGGGAAAGGCGGGACGGTTTACGCCGGTGATGACAGCTCGGTAACATTGAAAACTTACGACGTTTCTAATTATTCTCAGTTGGAAACTTGGATGGATAATGAAACGCCGGTTCGAATGGTAATTGAAGGCGTAGAAGAACACATTCTTTGGTACGAAAGCGTTCCTCTCGTGGTTAAGAAAAATTACGAGGGAGGCGTTGGGAAACTCAATAGTCTTTCAATTACGCTTTCAAAGAAAGGCGGGACGCACAATATTTATGCCCTCAAGAATCTTTTGCTCGGCGCACTTGGCGCTGCGTGGCCCACTGATGAAGATAATGACGGCAAGGTGGATAATGTAACTTACACAACTGCCTCGGGGAGTGATCCCGATTATTCAATTTCCGCTTCGAAATATCAGAAAATTTCGAGTGACGGGACGGCAATAGTTACCGGGAAGATTGAGTTTGAGTTTCCTATTCAAGGAGCTACGCTTATTGCGGCGGTTGATTTATATATCAATATGAATACATTCAATTCGCATACTCTTACCGTTAAGGATTTTTCCGGAAGTTCGCTTACGAGTGATACGGATACGAGTGATTCTAACACTCTCAGCGTTACAACTCCTGCAAATACTTACAAGATTTCTTACGAGTTTGTGAATTTGGAAATGAGTTCAACGGCTACGGACGAAACACAAATTGCAGTTCCTTATACCGGAACGGATGCGAACAATTACACGAATATTAATTACTAAGGAGATTGAGGAATGGGAAAGAAATATCGTATTCTGGAAAGCAATGATGAGGAATTTTCTCTCAAACCGGCAACATTCGGGACGTACAAACGTATTAAGCTGGCACAATATAGATGCTCGGCTTTCGATGAGGCTTCGAAAATTGCAATTAAGAAAGAGTTTGCTCTGGCTGATCCGGAAGAAGATGAGAAAATAACCCTTGAGGAATTATTCGAAATATATGTTAAGGAATTGTTCTTTGACGCACCGGGCGATTTTAAGATTGAGGATGTGCGCTTGGACGAAGTGAACCGCGCAATACAGGATTTTTTTCAGACAGTCGCCGGCAATTTAGGCGGCTGACGAAACATTTAGAGTTCCTTTCCCAAATCCCACGAGCGCCATCCGTGAGAGCGGAAAGTTCCTATGAAGCTTATCGTATTCAGATGCGGGCTTTCCGCTCCGATTTTGCTCAACGGTTTCATACTATAGAATTTTTCATTATGGAGATTACAAGCTCTCCGCTGGAATATGAATATCTTACTGAGCGCGTGGAGCTTGGAGAGCTTTGGAAATTCATTATTAACAATTACAGCAAGAAATGATTAGCGGAATTGATTATGCGCAAATAATTACGGCTTCGGAAACGATTACTCTTTCCGATGTTTTGCCGGAGACGAAAATAGAATATTCGCCGGTATTCGTGAAGAACGCCGATGGCGAGGTTGTGCGTGTGAAGGATAAGGCAAAGGTGGAAATTGTGGCAACGAATGAAGAGCAATATTTTTCTTTGCGCGAGATAATGACAAACCGCACGAGTGTAACGCAAATTTCCGTGAGAGGACTTGCTGAACATTTCTATTTCAAAGAGGCAACAACAATAACTGTGAAAAAGAAAATCAATCCGAAAACGGGAACTTTGAATAAGATAATTGTCAAGGCTTCTTATGACGGAGACCCGACAAGCAACATATATTTCACCGACACTTGGGAGACAAGCTAATGGCTAAGAAAGTTGAAATAATGCTGGAAATTAACGGTACTAAGGCAAAGGCAACATTGACTAATGTTGATAGTATGCTGAAGCAAATTGCTAAGAGTAGTCGTAACGCATTAACCACAATGAGCAGTTTCGGGAACATTGCAACCGGTATGTATTCTGTTGTGCGTATGGGCGGGCAAATGCTCGACATGGTGCAGAAAACAATTGACAAATACAAAATCCAAGAGCAAGCGGAAATAAAACTGCAGACTGCTCTCGGGCATACGAGCCAAAGTCTTCTTGATTATGCTTCCGCAATGCAGAGGGTTACCACTCACGGCGATGAGGAGGTAATACAAGCCGAAGCGCTTATCGGGATGTTCGTGAAAGATGAAGATCAGATTAAGAAACTGACAAAGGCTACTCTTGACCTTGCCGACGCAAAAGGAATGAACTTAACTGCCGCGGCGGATCTGGTTGCAAAAACAATTGGCAGTTCCACTAATGCTCTTAGCCGGTATGGAATCCAAGTTGAGGGAACTGTTGGCTCGACGGAGCGATTGGATTCGCTATTGAAAAATCTTAATGAAAAGTTTGGCGGGCAAGCCGAGGCGTTGGCGAAAACAGATACCGGCAAGATGACGCAGGCATATAATTTGCTCGGCGACCAAATGGAAAGGATTGGTAAAATTGCCGCGGATATTCTTGCGCCTTCTCTCGGGACTGTTGCTAAGATTACCGGCAGCGTGCTGGATGCGATTTTGCCGGTGGAAAGTAATTTTGAAAAAGTTACGAAGGATGCCTTTGTGCAGAGGGAAAAGTTTGACGAGCTAATATTTACATATAAAGAACTTGCTAAAAAAACTAATAGAACGGCAGCAGAACAAAAATTATACAAAGAAACAATTGATGAGTTGATGAGATTATATCCAAATTATTTTAAAAATATTGATTTAGAAAAAGATAAATATGAGGATGTTGAAAAAGCAATAGAGGGAGCGAGAAAAAAATTAAAAGAATATCTTGATTTGCAAGTAAGGAAAGCTTTGATAAAAGAAAGAGAGCAAGAAATAATTAAATTGGGGAAAGAAGAATATGAGTGGACAGTTAAGAAAATTAAAGCTCAAGAACGCTATGAAAAGTTAGTAAAAAGTGGAAAAGCAGACGAAGTTAAATATAGGAAGGGTCTTATAGATTATGCCGGGACCTTAGGTGATGAGGCAATGGTAGCAATAAGGCAAGCAGAGCAACATTTAGAGAAATTAAAGAAGGAAAAAGAAGAACTTTATAGGGAAATCAAAAAGATTCAAGAACTGATAACAGGGCAAGATACTCTTTCTCCTGCGCCAAATCAAAGTTCTTCTTCGGTAAATATTAACACAGGAGGTTGTGGGAAAGAAGAAGAAACAAAAAGCAATGAAAGGGCAGCACAAAGTTATGAAACTTTAGCTAAAGCTCGTGGTTTGGATATGGGCTTTTTGGATAAATATACGAAAGAAGAAAAGAAAATGCTTGATGAAAGAAATGAGAATTTTAAATCAGCAACTGAAGAAGTTTTGGAATATGTTAAAGAAACAACAACTGCTTTCGACAAAGCAACTTTGGCTATTGTGAATTGGACAAAAGAGAATATGCCGGCTATACGTGCATCTCAGGAAAGTATGTTTAATCTTGCTAATGCCTTCCAAGATATGGGGACAATGATTTCCAAAGAAAAAGCAGACGAAATAAATCAAGAATTACAAGCTCAACAAGAGCAAATGGACAATGAGAAAAAATATCAACTTCAAAAATTAAAGAATATTTATGAAGAAAAAATTGCTCACGCGCGTTCCTTGAGGGAAAAAGAAAAATTTGAAAAAGAATATAAGAATAGACGAGAAAAATTATTAGAAGAATATAGCAATAAAGAAAAACAGTTAGAGCAAGAAGCGCAAAAAAGAAAAAGAGAAGCGGCAAAAGGTTGGTTTAATTTAATGAAAGCGGCGCAAACTTCTGAGGCTCTTATTAATACCTATACGGCTGCTACAAAAGCATTAACAGCGGCTCCTCCTCCTTTTAATTTTGTTCTTGCGGCTTCCACTGTTGCTGCCGGTATTGCTGAGGTAGCAATGATTACTTCTCAAGAAGTGCCGAGTTTTGCTTTAGGCACACGTAATTTTGAAGGTGGGCTTGCACTCGTTGGAGAGGCGGGTCCGGAACTTGTTACTTTACCTCCGCATACGGATGTTTACAATAATTTTGATACGAGGCAAATTATTCAATCCAGAGATGACGGATTCCTTTTGCTTGCATCGAAAATAGAAGAACAAACAGAAAGATTAGAAAAGGTAGAAAGAATTATTAATATAGAGCAATTAAATGAAAATTTAGATATTTATAATAATAAAACGGAGTATCTTGAATAATGGCAACTGGTTGGTATCAAATAGCACAAACTCCTTCTTATGATGGATATAATCATTCATATCAACTTAAAATATATGAATATTTTGATGGTGATACTCCTCCTACAATGCAAACTATCCCAATAATAGGAGAAATGAAATTACAAAGAGGGAATGCTTCAACAACAAATAAAATTGATAATAGAATTTTAACAACAAAAATAAATATTATACTCGAAGATAATAATTATTTTTTAAGCTCACGTTTGAAATCCAAAACAGATGATAAATTTTTAGGTTATCTTTATCAAGATAGCAATCCTTTTTTTGTTGGTTTTGTTTCTTTTCATTTAACAAAAGAGGATTTGCGAGCAACAAAACATAAGTTAAAAATTACTATTTATGATGGAATAGCAAGATTAAAGGAAAAATACGACATAACATCTTTGCCTTCAGGACTTACAAGATTAAGTGATTTGATAAGAACAATATTAAATAGCTTGGGGTTTGGAATAACAAATTTAATTTCTTTTATGAGTACATATCCTAAACCTTCTTCTTCTTCTCCTATACCTATTTATGATATTGGAGTTAAAGCCGCTGATTATGTTAGGGCTTTAGGAGAAGTAAGTTATTGGCAAATTTTAAATGAGATTTGCAATATTTTTGATTTAAATTTATTCCAAGAAAATGGTACTTGGTATTTGCGCCAAAATGGAATGTTTGATCCTTCTGCCTCAACTATTGAAAAGCAAATAATTGCAATAAATTCTGGAACTGCTTCTAATTCGTCAGAAAGCATATCTAATCTAATTCAAAATATTTCAAATGATGGTTTAGGCAAAAAACAATATAAATTTGATGTCGCAGGAATAAATAAAATAAATTTTGCAATTAGTGGAAACGAAGAAAAAGCATCTTCTATTGATATTGGTTGGAAAAATTCTGAATTTAAAGATGGAGATAATGATTGGACAATAACATCTACAGGAATTGAAACTAATTTTACAGGTGAATCATTAATTGTTAAACAAACAGGTTCGGGTTATGTTTACCAAGGTTTTGATACAGATTCGTGGACAAGCGATAAAGATTTAGTGATAGATATTCAATTTACCGCAGTAAGATATAGGACAACAGAAACTATAATTTCAGATAGATTTTTTGCGATAATTTATCATTCGGACGATGGCAATGATTACTATTATGATCAAACAACAAAAACTTGGAAGGTTATGGGATCAGCAGGTTATTGGTGGTTCTACGATATAATTGATGATTCAAGTAATGAACTTCCCGAGAATGATTATTATTCTCGCACAGTAAATGAAAGCCTTGAAATAAATCTTGATCCCTCTGCTTTAGATTTTGGGACTTTTGAAATATGGGTGGCTGGAGGTTATAATATTACTCATAATTACCCTTATGAGGTGGGAGCTTGTTTTAATAAAGTTAGTGTAATGGAAAAAGCATCTGCATCGAGGGAGGAATTAAATGCTAAGAAAATAAATATAATAATAAGAGAATCTGATGCAAATAAATATATTGAAAAAGATATTAATTTAGCTTTTCAAGACTTGGATATTTTTGATATTCATTATTATAATAAATATGATGATAGTCCTAC
>JALWSN010000221.1 GCA_027080245.1 Ignavibacteriales bacterium
CCATCCGCTTGAAGTGCTTTCGGTCAACCAGTATCTTCCGCAGATAGAGGTGATCTCTGTGGATGTGGAGAAGGGGAAAGTGGGGTTGAGTTTGAAAAATCTATGATGAGAACCTGTATTTAGTACCAACTAGTCATTTTTAGAAAAAAAATATTTTCAAAATGCCCTTATTTTTTTTAAAAAAAAAGATATACTTAATTTAAGTATAAAAGTTTAAATTGTTTTTACTTATTTTTGAAAGTAAATATATAAGTTGGATAATAAACATGATATTAAGTGAACAGAGAAAAAAATTTCTTGAATTTGTAAAAAAACAACTCATAGGAGTTGATTTAAAAGATGATCTTCTCATAGGTCAAAAGCCATTAGATAGATTTTTTACAGGTTTTTTATTTCCAATAATTGATGCTGAAGATGGATTGGATGGAGGTATAGAAGCTGAAGAGAATATAGAATCAAGTATAGATGATAATAAGCAAGAAGCGGAGGTATTAAAAAAAACAAAAAGATATATTCCTCCTTCTTCAGCCGGTTTTTCATTTTTTATAACAGGTGATAATATTCGATTGAGAGTTTTTTATAATGCTGTACAATATAAGAAAAAGAATGAACGAGATGAAATTGGAAGATTTGTTGGGCACGTTTGGGAAAAGCAAAAACTGGCAGATGATGGAAGAGAAGTTGAATTTTCTCCACATGGAGCAAAACAATATAAAATTTTTGAGGGTAAAGCAAAAATAGATGCTTTGTGGAGATCATATAAAGATGGCTATATTGTAACTATTACAATGTCAAATGACACAAAGATAGATACTTCAAAAAGTGGAAAACAATTTAATATTGACCAAAATGAAAATACACTTTTTGAAGTAGAATTCAAGTGCATCGTTGAATCTGGGAATATAGATGTTTATCCATCAAAAAACAAAGCACTTCTTAGCGATGAAGAAAAAGAGATAGAATTACGCTATAAAGATCTGCATATTTATGCAGTCGGACATGGCACAGCTGTAAATTGGAGGCATAACAAACAAGGGAAGATGGAGATATGGACAGACTTTTTACCTTCTGTTGAAGTACCTCAGGTAACAGCAGATACAGGTGGGAAATTAGATCAAGTATTGGAATTTAATTTTTTAAAAAACTGTGGCGAAAATAATAGTGTTATTGAAGAGCTAAACCGTTTTGTAGCAAATTATGAAGAATGGATATCTAAACAAGAAGTAAAATCTAATCAGGAAGATGAAGAAGACCAAGAAACAGCGAAAAAAATAGTCAAAAATTTGATGATTGCCAAGCAAAGAATGAAACAAGGAATTGAGCTGTTAAAAAATGATCAATATGCACGAATAGCTTTTTCAACTGCAAATGAAGCTATGTTAATGCAGTGGGTTTCAAGCGATATAAATAAAGGGATAAAAAAAGAAGAGTCTGCATATAAGTGGAGACCATTTCAATTAGCATTTATTTTGATGACCCTTGAATCTGCAACAAATGAAGATAGTAGTTTCAGAGATACTCTCGATCTCATATGGTTCCCTACAGGCGGTGGTAAAACAGAGGCGTATTTAGGCTTAATGGCATTTTTGTTTATCTATCGTAGGTTGAAATATCCTGCTAGTGCCGGT
>JALWSN010000222.1 GCA_027080245.1 Ignavibacteriales bacterium
GGTTGCGGGAACGTAATTTGCATTGTAATCGGACTGATATTTCACGTCGTAATCAGTTTGGTAATCAGGTTGAATGTTCATGTCGTAATCAAGATTAAAGCTTTTGTCTATATCGGAAAGTTTAGCGGGGGAAGCGTTTCCATCAGTCAATGCTCCCAAGTCTTGCTCCGCAGAAGAGCTTTGATTTGTTTCAACATCTTCTTTTGGTAATGGAGGCATACGCTTGCTCCCCGAACTTTCCGAATTCTTTTTCAGTTGTTTTAAGTAAGAACTCACGATAGCATAAGCAATGAAAAGTAAGAAGAGATAATCAAAGAAATTATCCATTTTTCTTATCCTGTGGATTTGTTGGTTTTGTTTCCGGCGGTTTTGCTACAGCGTTCCGCATGTCAGTATCAGCTTGAATATTTTTTAATTTGTAATAATCCATTATTCCCAAATTTCCGCTGCGGAAAGCTTCGGCGATTGCTTTGGGTATTTCCGCCTCGGCTTCAATTACTTTGGCGCGCATTCTTGCAACTTCCGCTTTCATTTCCTGCTCTGTTGCAATTGCCGCGGCGCGGCGCTCTTCGGCTTTTGCTCTGGCTACTTTTAAGTCGGCTTCAGCTTGATCGGCTTGCAAAATTGCGCCGATGTTCGTTCCGACGTCTACGTCGGCAATATCGATTGAAAGAATTTCAAACGCGGTTCCAGCGTCCAATCCTTTTTTAAGAACCACTTTGGAAATATTGTCTGGATTTTCAAGAACTTCCTTATGGGAATGGCTTGAGCCAATTGTGGAGACAATTCCTTCGCCCACGCGGGCTAATATTGTAGCCTCGCCGGCTCCGCCAACAAGCCGCTCGATGTTTGCCCGTACGGTGATTCTCGCAATGGCTTTCAATTGAATTCCGTCTTTTGCCATTGCAGCCACCAGCGGCGTTTCGATTACTTTGGGGATAACGGACATTTTAACCGCTTCCAAAACGTCCCTGCCGGCCAAATCGATTGCCGAGGCTTTCTGAAAATCAAGATTCAGGTTTGCTTTGTTTGCTGAAATTAAAGCGTTTACTACTTTGGGAACATTTCCGCCGGCAAGGTAATGCGCTTCAAGTAGCGACGTATCTAAATCCAACCCTGCTTTTGTGGCGGAAATTAAGCTTCTTACAATAATGTAAGGGGAAACTTTCCTCAGTCTCATTCCAACCAAATCTCTGAAGATTCTTAACTTAACCCCTGAGAAATAAGCCGTAATGAACAATCCGATTGGCACGAAATAAATTAGAATTGCCAGAAAAACCAAAACGGCAAAAATAATTACTACGGAAAGACCTGTTGCTACATCCATTTTTTCACCTTTATTTTTTGTTAAATCCAGCTTAAATTACAAAAGTGCAGGCTATATTACAATATTTATTTTAAAATACCTTTAAATTTTCTTGAAAAATCCGATAAAAAGTTGTAATCTTATAAAAGTAAAACTGAAGGTTTATTTAAGAAACCTTTTTAATTCAAGTTTGTAATAAATAGAATGAAAATTAAACATTAAGGAAATAAAATGGAAGGAAATTTTTCTGAAAGAGTTCAGGAAGTAATAAGATTAAGCCGTGAAGAAGCTCTAAGATTAGGGCACGATTACATCGGCACGGAACATTTGTTGCTGGGAATTATACGCGAAGGCTATGGTGTGGCGGTAAGAATCTTACGAAACCTGGGCGTGGATTTGTTGAAACTCAAGAAAGCAATCGAGGACACGGTTCGGGCAAGCGGCGGAACGTTAACTATTGGTAATATTCCGCTTACAAAGCAGGCTGAAAAAGTGTTAAAGATTACACAAATCGAATCCAAGATTTACCATTCGGACGTAATTGGAACCGAGCATATTTTGCTTTCGCTTTTGCGGGACGACGACAACATCGCCACGCAAATTTTGCATCAATTCAATGTTACTTACGACAACGTGCGCGCGGAGTTAAACAATATTTTAACTTCGAAAGGTAAAAGCGCAAAACCGCTTAATCCGCCCATGGCGCAAAGAAGACCACAGCAAACTAAAACTCCCGTGCTCGATAATTTCGGTAGGGATTTAACCAAGCTTGCAATGGAAGACAAGTTGGATCCCGTTATCGGCAGGGAAAAGGAAATTGAGCGCGTGGCTCAGGTTCTTAGCAGAAGGAAGAAAAACAACCCCGTCCTTATTGGCGAGCCCGGCGTCGGTAAAACCGCAATTGCCGAAGGGCTTGCGCTTCGGATTGTTAACAGAAAAGTGCCGCGAATTCTTCAGGAGAAAAGAGTTGTTACGCTTGATTTGGCCGGATTAGTAGCGGGTACAAAATACCGCGGTCAGTTCGAAGAGCGAATGAAAGCTTTAATGAACGAGTTGGAAAAAGCAACCGACGTGATTTTGTTCATCGACGAACTGCACACAATAGTTGGCGCAGGCGGAGCTTCAGGCTCGTTGGACGCTTCGAACATGTTCAAGCCGGCGCTTGCGCGCGGCGATATTCAATGCATTGGCGCTACTACTCTGGATGAATACCGTAAGCACATTGAAACCGACGGCGCGCTCGACAGACGCTTTCAGAAAGTAATGATTGAACCGCCTAGCGTCGAGGAAACCATTGAAATACTTGAGAATATTAAATTCAAATACGAGGAACACCATCACGTCAGGTATTCCGACGAGGCGATTGAGTCCGCAGTTCGCTTGAGCGACAGGTACATTACCGACAGGCATTTGCCAGACAAGGCAATCGACGTGATTGACGAAGCAGGCTCGCGCGTACACATGGGTAATTTCAAGGTTTCCGACGAAATTCTGAAATTGGAAGAGGAAATCGACAAAATTAAAAAGCTGAAGATTGAAGTAGTTAAAAAACAGGATTACGAAGAAGCAGCAAGGCTGCGCGACGAGGAACGGAAATTACAGAACGAGCTTGAAATTGCGAAACAGGAATGGGACGCCAAAATGAACAACGAAATTTTTGACGTTACAGAAGAGGATATTGCCACAGTTGTTTCGATGATGACCGGCATTCCTGTTACGCGCGTTGCGCAAGAGGAGACTGAAAAATTACTGAAAATGGAAGAGGCTCTGAAGGAGAAAATAGTTGGGCAGGACGAGGCAATTACAAAATTGACCAAAGCTATTCGAAGAGCGCGTGCGGGTTTGAAAAGAAAAAACAAACCGATTGGCAGTTTCATTTTCCTTGGTCCTACGGGAGTGGGCAAAACCGAACTTGCTAAACAACTTGCAAAATATTTGTTCGATTCGGTCGATGCGCTGATTAGAATCGACATGAGCGAATACATGGAAAAATATTCCGTTTCGCGATTGGTTGGCGCACCTCCCGGGTACGTTGGTTACGAGGAAGGCGGGCAGCTTACCGAAAAGGTTAGACGCAAACCTTACTCGGTTGTGCTCTTGGACGAAATAGAAAAAGCGCACCCGGATGTTTTTAATATTTTGTTACAAGTGCTTGAGGATGGTCAGCTTACCGATAGCCTTGGTAGAAAAGTTGATTTTAAGAACACAATAATAATAATGACTTCGAACGTTGGCACAAAGGACATTAAAGCTACCGGCGGAATGGGATTCTCCCCCGACAATATTGCGGATAAATATCAGAACTTAAAGAGCACGGTTGAAGACGCAATGAAAAAGCTTTTCAATCCTGAATTTTTGAACAGGATTGACGAGACAATTGTGTTTAGAAGTCTGACTAAAGAAGACATTAAGCAAATCATTAAGATTGAAATGCAGGAGCTCGTTGAAAATCTTAAGAATAATAAAATGGAAATAGAGCTGGACAAATCCGCCGAGGAATTTTTAGCCGAGAAAGGTTACGATCCGAAGTTCGGCGCAAGACCTTTGAAGAGAGCAATTCAAAAATACATAGAGGATTCCCTGGCGGAAGAATTGCTATTGCAGCATTTCAAAACTGGCGACGTAATTGTGGTAAAACACAAAAAAAATTCGGAGAGCCTTTATTTTGTAAGCAAGCCGGATAAAAAGAAAAGCAAGGATTCTTCCGTGGAAAGCGAAGCGGAGGACGAAGCAGCCAAAGCAATCGAATAAATATTTAGCGGTAATGCGTAGTTTTTTCGTTTGTTTATTGTTTGGCGGCGGATTGGCAAAAATGATTATTTTGTTTAATCTTTTTAGATTCGAAGGAGTTCTTTCTACAAATGGATCAAAAAGAAGCTTTGGAAATTTTCATTAAAACAAATGCCCTTTTGGAAGGGCATTTTTTATTGACTTCGGGAAAGCATTCGGACCGATATTTTCAATGCGCAAGAGCTATTCAGTATCCCGGGTACAACGGTAAGTTTGCAACGGAAATAGTCAAAAATTTTGCGGACAAAAAAATCGACGCAGTGGTTTCGCCTGCTATTGGCGGCATTGTAATTGGGCAGGAAGTAGCGCGACAGTTAGGCGTAAAGTTTGTTTTTACGGAGAGAGAAAACAAACAAATGACTTTAAGGCGAGGGTTCGAATTGGATGCCGGCGAAAATGTTTTGATTGTAGAAGATGTTGTAACAACCGGAGGTTCAGTTTTTGAAGTAATTGATGTTGTTAAGGGATTTGGCGCTAACATTGTTGGCGTTGGAATGATTGTGGACAGAAGTGGCGGCAAGGTGAATTTTGACTACCCACATGCAAGCGTAATTCAAATGGAAGTTACTGTTTACGATTCGGAAAATTGTCCGCAGTGCAAGTTAAACATACCTATCGTAAAACCTGGGTCCAGAAAATTTTAATGAGAGCGCAATGTTAAGAACACTATTGATTTTGATTTTTTTTGTGGGCTCGCTGAAGGCTCAGATTGATTTCGGAAAGTATTTTACCGAAGGGGCTCTCCGCTTTGACTATTACCATATTGGCAACGCTAAAAACGAATCGATTATTTTCGATAAATTCATTAAAGAACCGTTTTGGAGCGGAAGCAGAGTTAATTTAATAGACACGTTTCAATATGGCGCTTATTTTATTAAGGTAAGACAACCTAACAGCGGTAAAACCCTTTATTCACGGGGTTATTCAACGCTCTTTAGAGAATGGCAAACTACGGACGAAGCAAAAAAAATCACGAAAGCGTTTCAGGAATCAGTAACGTTTCCGTTTCCAAAGGATTCTGTTGTGCTTGAGATTTACTCCCGCGGAGGTGAAGGCGAATTTGAAAAAATTTTCCGGATGGGCATTAATCCGAAGAATTATTTTATTGAAAGGCTAAAGCCCGACGGCACTGTAATTAAAGAGTATTACAGCGGCATGCCTTCCAAAAGGCTTGATATTGCTTTGCTTGCCGAGGGTTACACCGCAAGTCAGTTTGGCGAGTTCAAATCCGATTGCAAACGATTTACAAATTACTTATTTCAATACTCCCCGTTCGATTCGTCAAAAAATAAAATTAATGTTTGGGGAGTGTTTACACCTTCAAGCGAAAGCGGGGCGGACATTCCGGCCGATTCAATTTGGAAGAAGACGGCTTTGAATTCTTCTTATTACACGTTTAATAGCGAGCGTTATTTAATGACCGAAGATTACTTCAAGGTAAGGGATTTAGCGGCGAGCGTTCCTTACGATGCTATTTGCATTTTGGTTAATTCGAGCAAATATGGCGGCGGCGGAATTTACAATTATTACGCAATTGTAGCGGCTAAGAATAAAAAAGCAAAACAAATTTTTATTCACGAGTTTGGACATTCGTTCGGCGGATTAGCCGATGAATATTACACTTCAAGCGTTTCGTACAAGAATTTTTACCCCAAAGGCATTGAGCCGTGGGAGCCTAATATTACCACGCTTGTTAATTTTTCGAAGAAATGGAAAGATATGATTGAAAAAGGAACGCCAATTCCAACTCCGCCGGAAGACAAATACGCCAATGTAATCGGAGTGTTCGAAGGCGGAGGCTACGTAGCCAAAGGCGTTTACCGACCTTCCCTGAACAGCTTAATGCGTTCGTTTACCTCGAACGAATTTAACGCCGTGAGCAAACGAGCTTTGCGGAGAATGATTGACTTTTACATTAAGTAAATTTTGAATACGGATTTAATTAAGTTTGGTGTAGAATTTAAATTAGGAAATTAAAAATTAAAATGGAACAACGGAAATTACTAAAGACAATTGAAAATGTTGTAAATCAAAAGTTCAAATCGGAATTGGACTTGCTGGAAAGCGTTTTGAAAGAAGTGGTTTACAAGGAAAATATTAATATTACTGGCGGGCGAGTCTGGAAGCTTAATGAAAAGAAAAAAGTTTACGAGTTGTTATTTCAAGCAGGTAAGGTTCGGAGGATTAAAAAAGGTTTTTTGTTGAAGCTCGAGGATTATCCGATTTTCAAATTAATTTACGAGCAAAGAACAATTTTAGCGAGCGAGACAAACGAAATATTAAAAAAGAAAGGCATTTTAAGATATTCCGCTTCGGGGGTTGGCAACAAAATAAAAATCGGCGATAGTTTCTATTACGAATATTTGTTTGCCGTTAACAGCGAAAATATTGACGACGAGCTTCGTTACACTTTGAACATTATTGCTACGGTTCTGACTTCGAAATTAAGGGAGTACCGCGTTGCAGTTTCGCACAAAAATCTTTTTAAGGACATAGACAAAGCAAAACAACTGCAAAAAAGCTTACTGCCGGAACACGCGTTTAATTTTCACTATTACGAAATTTTCGGCTTAACGATTCCCGCTGAAATTTTGGGCGGCGATTTTTACGATTATGTTAAAATAGGCACGGACGAGGAAAGGCTTGCTATTATTG
>JALWSN010000223.1 GCA_027080245.1 Ignavibacteriales bacterium
GTTTGTATTTGATAACAAGGAAAGAGAAGATTTACTAAAAGAAGCTAAAAATTTACCTTCGGTTATTGTAAGTTCGAGCGCGGCAGCAAATGCAGTAATGTTAGGCGGCGGATATTTTAATCCTTTAACTGGCTTCATGAATCTTAGCGCAGCGCTTAACGTTGCGGAAAAAATGTTTATGCCGGACGGTCTATTTTTCCCTGTACCGGTAATGAATATTTTAAAAAATGTTTCGGAAATTGAAGGCGCTAAAAAGATAGCATTGTTAGACCCAAACGTGGAAGGCAATCCTGTTTTGGCGGTTCAGGAAGTTGAAGCTGTTGAAGAAATATCCGATGAGCAGTTGAATTTTATTGCGGAAAAAGTTTTCAGGACGACAGACACAGCGCATCCGGGCGTTGCGAATTTCCTTTCGCTTGGTAAGTTTGTTGTTTCCGGACCGATTAAAGTCTTAAATTTTTCTTATTTCGAGAAAGATTTTCCCGACACATTCCGAACCGCATATCAGATTCGGGAGGAAATAAAAGAACTTGGTTGGGAAAAAGTTGTTGCGTTTCAGACGCGGAACCCAATGCACAGAGCGCATGAAGAATTGTGTAAAATAGCTTACGAACGATTGAACGCCGATGGAATTTTGATTCACATGCTTCTTGGAAAATTGAAAAAGGGCGATGTGCCAGCGGATGTAAGAGATGCGTGCATTCGTAAAATGGTAGAAGTTTATTTCCCGCCGAATACGGTATTAATACGTGGGTATGGTTTCGATATGCTTTACGCCGGGCCGCGGGAAGCTGTTTTACATGCCCTGTTTCGTCAAAATGCCGGATGTACACATTTGATTGTCGGACGCGACCATGCCGGAGTTGGTTCTTATTACGGACCGTTTGATGCCCAGAAAATATTTAGAGAGGAAGTTCCTGATGGTGCTTTGGAAATTAAAATTTTTGAAGCCGACCATACTGCTTATTCGAAAAAATTAAATAAAGTAGTGATGATGAGAGAATATCCCGACCATAAACCAGAAGATTACATTTTCCTATCCGGCACAAAGGTAAGGGAAATGCTTTCGAACGGAGAAGCTCCTCCGCCGGAATTTATGAGACCCGAAGTGGCAGAGATATTAATGAAATATTATATGTCAATTAGAAATTAGAAATTGTGGATCGAAAAGGTTGTGTTCAAATCTTTTTACATTGAAAATTTAATTCGATACTTTGGATTAATTGGCTGTGAGTATTAACTGTTTTGTTAAATTTAATAGCTAATCAAATGATTATTTTTTGCCACTAAAAAATTTTTTAACGGGATTGAAAAGAATCGTAAATATTGCCAGGACCCGTAAAGAAGCTGACGAATGGGATGTACGGCAGCAATTGAGTTTAACTCCTAACGAACGCCAAAAAATAGCTAAAATATTGAAAGAAAAATATTTTGGAAAAAATTCAAAAGATTTAAAAGAGTTTCATAAGAAAAGTGTTTAACAGGAATTATTTTTCTAAGGATGTTGTTGAGTTTTTTTTAAAGCTTAATAATCATAAGGTGAAGTTTGTAATAATTGGGGGAGAGGCTGTTATCTATTATGGATATGCCAGGCTAACCGGAGATACAGATATTTTTTATGAAATTTCAGAAAGAAACGTGGAAAATCTCTGGAATGCGCTATTAGATTTTTGGGAAGGGGATATCCCGGGCATTGACAATAAAGAAATTCTTCAGAAGCAAGGAGCAATAGTACAATTTGGATTACCGCCTAATCGAATTGATTTAGTAAATGATATTGACGGCGTTAGTTTTAGCGAGGTTTGGAAGAATAAAAAAAAGGAAGAATTGCTTCTTGGTAATGGCGAAAAGTTAAATATCTATTTAATTGGGTTGAAGGAATTAATTAAAAACAAAAGAACTTCTGCCCGTTACAAGGATTTGGAAGACCTTCGCTATTTGCAAAAAATAATGAGTAATGAAAAATTGAAAAGCTAAAGAAAATCATTACTTAAATCTACAAAAAAGAAATTTCCCGGAAAATTTTCACCTACCAATTTCAAATTTATAATTTCAAATTTATAATTTAATTCATTGTCTTTTAATTTCTATTTCACGTTCGTAATTTTAATTATCCTGACAGTTGTACTTGTCAAGGATATTGTAAGCGCCGAAATTGCAGTTTTTGGCGCGCTGATTATTTTTCTTTTGGCAAAGATTATTACTGTTAAGGAAGCTTTTGCCGGTTTTTCTAATCCCGGTGTTATTTCCATTGCTCTTTTATTTATTGTTGCCGGCGGGTTAAAGTCAGCCGGATTGATGAACACACTAAGCGGGATTATGTTAGGCAAAAATAATTCCGGTTTGCGATTTAAATTATTGCGGTTAATGTTGCCTGTTACAGCCTCGTCCGCATTCATGAATAACACACCCATTGTTGCAATTTTATTACCGAGTGTTAAATCGTGGGCGGAAAAGAATAATCTTTCCCCCTCGAAATTTTTAATACCGCTTTCTTACGCAGCTATTTTAGGCGGAATGATTACTTTAATTGGTACAAGCACTAACCTTATTGTTCACGGATTATTAATCCAAAACGGATTAAAGGGATTTTCTTTTTTTGAAATCACCCCGGTTGGGATTTTGGTAGCTTTTTTTGGAGTAATTTACGTTGTAATTTTAGCGCCACGTTGGTTGCCGGAAAGAATAAAATCCACCTCTTCAATAGAGAACGCAAGAGAGTTTGTAATTGAATTGAAAGTTACTCCTGATTTTGCGGATGTTGGCAAGACTGTTGAAGAAGCGGGACTAAGGCATTTGAAAGGATTATTTTTGTTTCAGATTGAAAGAAACGGCGAAGTAATTACAGCTGTTGGTTCGCATGAAAAAATTAAAATAGGGGATAGATTATTTTTTACGGGTTTGCCGGAAACAATTGTAGAGCTGCAAAAGCGCCCGGGATTGCAATTGATCAAGGACGTGGATTTTGAATTAAAAAATTACGATTCGGACAAAGTGAAAATTTTCGAAGCTGTTATTTCCAACACTTCGCCTTTAATTGGCAAAAGCGTTAGGGATAGTCAGTTTAGAACAATGTACGGCGGAGTTATTCTTGCAATTCATCGAAACGGCGAGAGAATTGAAAAGAAAATCGGCGATATTGTGCTGAAATCCGGCGATACTCTTCTGGTTTTAGCCGAAAGTTCGTTTTACGATAAGTGGTACAATTCAAAGGATTTTTATTTAATTGCAGGCTCTTATCCTGTAGATTCGAAGCCGCTTAAGCAGGCTATAATTGCCGTAACAACACTGATTGGAATGATTTTGTTTGTGGTTTTTCACTTATTGGAATTGCCTGTAGCGGCCGGATTGGCTGCAATAATTTTAGTGGTCACAAAAGTTATTTCTCCCAGGCGCGCACGGGAATTTGTTGATTTTAAGGTATTGTTGGTTATTGCATCAGCTTTTGGAATTGCTCAGGCAATTAACAATTCCGGGATGGCGGAATTCTTAGCCAAGTTGCTGCTTTATTTCAAATCTTATTTGGGAATTGTTGGGCTGTTAGCAGGTCTTTTTTATTTGACAAGTTTTTACAATACAATAATTACCAGCAATGCAACGGCCGCTTTGGTGTTTCCTATTGCAATTACATTGGCTAAGGACACCGGGCTTCCTGTTCATCCGTTTGCATTAATATTAGCGATTGCGGCGGCTGCAAGTTTTGCCTCCCCGCTAAGTTACCAAACAAATTTAATGGTTTTTGGCCCGGGGGGATACAGATTCAGGGATTACATTAAATTTGGCTTGCCGCTGCAATTGGGTGTGGGAATTATTGCAATAATCGTGGTGAGTTACTTCTATTTGTGAGAAAGTTGGTAAATTGTGAATAGTTTTGCCGCTAACTTTAGATTGACAATATGTTTTTGGCTCGTTTAGATGTTTAGGGATTTAGTGATTAAAAGGTTGCAAGGGAAAGATATTTTGGAATGATGGAATGGTGGAATGATGGAATAATGGAAAGGTGGAATTGGAAGAAAAATTTTGATTGATAAGATTATCCCTCGTAAAAGCCTTGGGACAAAATTCCAATATTCCATCTTCCCTCGGAGAGTCCTTCGGACAGAGACTATTCCAAATTTTGTGTAAATTGTTAATCTGTGATAATCTGTGAAATAATCCGTGAAATTCTGTGGTAAAAAAAACCACAGATGCGCACAGATTAAGCACAGATAAATAAAGCTAATTTTTAATCATAAATGGTAAATGGTTCAAAGGTGCAAAGGTGCAGAGGTTAAATAGTTTAGAGGTTTAGGAGTTTAGAGATTAAAAGATCATAATAATTATGAATGATGAATGTTGAATTGAGATATCTCTCCCGACAAGTTGGGATCGATATGACAAAATGAGTCCTGTCATTTCGACCCCCGATTCATCGGCAGGAGAAATCTCATCAAAATTTGTAGAATTTTAAGTGAAAGAGATTCCTCACGCTCGACTTCGTCGAGGTTCGGAATGACAGCAAAAACAAGTTGCCATTTTGACCCCCGATTTATCGGGAAGAGAAATCTCTTAATATTAAAAGGTTTAGAGACGAAATGTTTTGGAATGGTGGAATAGGGGAATGATGGAAAGGTGTAATTGGAAGAAAAATTTTGATTGAAAAATTCCCCTAACAAAATCCTAAGGACAAAATTCCAATATTCCATTTTTCCAATATTCCATTTTTCCTCGGAGAGTCCTTCGGACAACATTCCATTTAAGATAGACATTAAGATTTTCATTCATAATTCAGCATTCAACATTCATAATTAAATATTGCTTTTGAATTGTAAAATAGCCCAATATTGTAAACGTGGTTACAACTGTAATTGATTAGCGCAAAAGTTGTAATTATAATTAAAATAGAAATATGAATAATTTCAAAATTCCTTCAAATATAATTCAACGTGAAACTTATCTCGAACGAGTTAAGCCCTTCATTAACAAACCGATTGCGAAAGTTTTTACCGGACAACGCCGCGTTGGTAAAAGTTACATGTTATTTCAAATAATGCAAATTATTCTTGATGAAAATCCGAACGCTAATATTATTTATATTAACAAAGAAGATTTAACTTTTGATGATGTTCAAACAGCAAGCGAACTTAATGACTATATTTTGGAACATTCTTTATCCGACAAAAAGAATTATATTTTCATTGATGAAATTCAATACATTGAAAATTTTGAACAAACAATACGTTCATTGCTATTAGATGAAAATAATGATATTTACGTTACCGGTAGCAACGCAAAACTGCTCTCAGGCGAATTGGCTACATTATTGGCGGGCAGAACTATTGAAATTAAAGTTCACAGTCTTGCATATACCGAATTCCTAACATTTCACAAGCTTGCAGATTCGGATGAAAATTTGATTAAATATTTTAAATATGGGGGACTTCCGTATTTAATAAATCTTAACCTTACGGACGAAATTGTTTTTGAATATTTGAGAAATATTTACACGACCATTGTTTATCGCGATGTTATTTCCCGATATAATATTCGTAGCTCTAACTTTTTAGAACGTTTGATTAGCTTTCTTGCGGATAATATCGGAAGTTTGTTTTCTGCCAAACGAATTAGTGATTTTTTGAAGTCGCAGAGAGTAAACATTGCTCATAATCAAGTTCAAGCGTTTACGGAGTATTTAACTAACGCATTTTTAATTAGTAAAGCACAGCGTTATGATGTAATCGGTAAACGAATTTTTGAAATTGGCGAAAAGTATTATTTTGAAGATTGTGGAATTAGGAATGCAATTATAGGGTACAAGCCCGGCGACAATGCGAAAATTCTTGAAAATTTAGTTTATAATCAACTTTTATTTAAAGGTTACGATGTTAAAATAGGTTGGCTTGATACTGAGGAGATTGATTTTGTCGCGACAAAAAATAACGAAACTATTTATGTACAAGTTGTATTGCATATTGAAAATGAAAAAACAATGAAACGTGAATTCGGAAATTTGTTAAAAATAAAAGATAATTATCCTAAAATAGTTGTTGGAATGGACGAGGAATATAAAAACACTTATGAAGGAATAATTTACTTGTCAGCAAGGAAATTTTTTGGTAATTATGAATTATGAATTGTGAATGGTGAATTGTGAATGGTAAATTGTAAATGGCGCAAAGGCGCAGAGGATAGACGGTTTAGGGGGTAGGAGTTTAGGGGTTTAGAGGTGAAAAGGTTAAAAGATTAAAAGGTAAAAAGGTTAAGAGGCAAATAGGCGAAGAGGTTAACAAAAATTTTGTGTTTAGGAAGTTTAGAGATTAAAAGATCATAATAATTATGAAACAGAACATAATAAATACTCAAATAGCAAATTACTTAAAACAATACGATGATATAGAATTTGCGCTTATTTTCGGTTCTTTTGCTTCCGGTGAGGCAGGTATTAAAAGTGATTTGGATTTAGGTATTTTTAGCAAGAAAAGTTTTGACCTGCTTTTGCTCGGTAAGATGATAGTGGATTTGGAGAGAATTACAGAATTGAAAATTGATTTGATTGAGTTAAAGGACATTTATAAGAAAAATCCGCTTTTAGCTTATCAAATTGTTACAAATTGCAAATTATTATTTTCAAAAGATGAAAATATTTTTTATGAATTCAAAAGAAAATCGTTTTTATCTTATTTCGATACGGAAAGGTTAAGGAATTCAGTGAATTCAGCTTTTTATAAACGTATTTCTTCAAGGAAATTCGGAAAAAGAAACTATGCT
>JALWSN010000224.1 GCA_027080245.1 Ignavibacteriales bacterium
CGCCTTTCCCACTTCAAGCGCAGGCAGATTGTTCGACGCGGTCTCCTTCCTTTTGGGCTTGAGCCGGTTCAACGAATTCGAAGGGGAAGCGGCAATGGCGCTGGAATTCTGCGCGGACGAAATGACAGACGCGAGCTATTCTTTTGCGCTAATTGGCGAGGACACAATTTTAATAGACTTAAAGAAAGCGCTTGCGGAATTGTTGAACGACTTGTCGGAGGGCGTTTCACGCTCAATTATTTCGGGCAAATTCCACAACACGCTTGCGGAAATAATTCTTGCTTTAGCCCGTAAAATAGGGGTCAGGCAAGTAGTATTAAGCGGCGGTTGTTTTCAAAACAAAACGCTTACTGAAAAAGCTTTGAATCTATTGCGCCAGAACGGATTTGCGCCTTTCATTCATTCGCAATTGCCGCCAAACGACGGCGGAATTTCCTTCGGGCAAATCTTTGCTTACAAATTGGAGCAAGTAAGTCCGCAATATTTTAAAAGCAATTTAGAATCCCTAACCATTAAGCCCGAAGCGGTTAAGGAGAAAACAGGATGAAGCTTTACAATCAAAAGTGAAAATTTATTTAATGAATATTTTATTAAAATGTTCAAAAATAACAAACTCTAAAAATCGGAGGTAAAAATGTGTTTAGCCGTTCCCGGACGCATTGAAGAAATTTACCGCACAAAAGAAAATTTGAAAATGGCAAAAGTAAATTTTGCCGGCGTGGAAAAGGAAGTCTGCCTTGAATGGATTCCCGACGCTACGGTTGGCGAATACGTAATGGTGCACGTTGGCTTTGCCCTTAACAAAGTAAACGAGCGGGACGCTTTGGAAACAATAAGAATTTTAAGAGAAATGGGAGACATCCCCGAAAGAGGAGGCTTAAATGAAATACGTTGACGAATTCCGCGATCCCGTTGCGGCAAAAAATTTGCAGCGTAAAATCAAAGAGCTTTGCACCAAGCAATGGTCGATAATGGAAATTTGCGGCGGGCAAACCCACTCAATTTTAAAAAACGGAATTCACGAATTGTTGCCGGAGGAAATAAATTTAATTCACGGTCCGGGCTGCCCCGTTTGCGTTACCCCCGTCGAAATGATTGACAAAGCCGTTGAAATAGCCGGCAGAGAAGACGTTATTTTCACTTCGTTCGGGGACATGCTTCGCGTTCCGGGTTCGCAAAAAGATTTGCTTTCGGTTAAGTCCGAAGGCGGGGACGTTCGAATGGTTTATTCCCCTTTGGACGCAGTAAAAATTGCGGCAAACAATCCCGAAAAGAAAGTTGTCTTTTTTGCAATTGGTTTCGAAACCACCGCCCCGGCAAACGCAATGGCGGTTCTTGAAGCTGAAAGGAAAGGCTTGCAAAACTTTTCCATTCTCTGCTCGCAGGTTCTTGTTCCGCCGGCAATTAAAGCGTTAATGAATTCGAAGGATGTTAACATTCAGGGCTTTCTGGCGGCGGGACACGTTTGCACGGTAATGGGCTACTGGGAGTACGTTCCTCTGGCGGAGGAATTTAGAATTCCCATTGTGGTTACGGGTTTCGAGCCTGTCGACATTCTTGAAGGCGTTTACAGATGCGTAAAACAACTGGAGGAAGGAACTTATTTTGTCGAGAACCAATATTCACGGGTGGTTACGAAGGAAGGCAACAAAGCGGCTCAAGCCCTGCTGCAAAAGGTTTTTAGAAAGACCGACATGAAGTGGCGCGGGATGGGCGTTATCCCCGAAAGCGGTTTGAAATTGAAAGAGGAGTATTCGGATTTCGACGCCGAGATGGTTTTTAGCACAGACGATATTTTTGCCGACGAGCCTGAAATTTGCATCGTGGGAGAAATTTTAAAAGGCGTTAAAAAACCAATCGAGTGCCCCGCTTTTCAAAAAGAATGCACGCCGGAACATCCGCTTGGCGCAGCGATGGTTTCTTCCGAAGGGGCGTGCTCGGCTTATTTTCATTATTTCAGGAATTAAAAAATGAACGAGGAAGTATTCAAATTCAGCTTAAATTGTCCGCTGCCAATTACCGATTACAAACACGTTTCGCTTGCGCACGGCGGCGGTGGAAGCCTTTCGAAAAATTTAATTCAAAAAATTTTTTACCCCCAATTTGAAAACGAAATTCTTTTGGCTGAAGGCGACAGTGCAATATTGAACGGCGGTTCAAAAAAGATTGCTTTTACTACTGATTCTTACGTGGTAAACCCAATATTCTTTCCCGGCGGCAACATTGGCGAGCTTGCCGTTAACGGAACGGTAAACGATTTGGCCGTAAGCGGCGCAGAACCGCGTTACATTTCCGCGGCGTTCATTCTGGAAGAAGGCTTCCCAATTGACGAGCTTTGGGAAATTGTTCTTTCAATGAAAGAAGCCGCAAAAAAAGCAGGGGTTACAATTGTAACGGGGGACACGAAGGTAGTGGACAAAGGTAAGGGGGACAAGGTATTTATTAATACCGCCGGCATTGGCTTTCAGCGGGATGGGATTGACATCGCTCCTGAAAATATTAGGGTTGGGGACAAGGTAATAATCAACGGAAACATTGCCGAACACGGCATTGCAATAATGGCTTCGCGGGAAGGATTGAATTTTAAATCTCCAATAAAAAGCGACACTGCGGCTTTGAACGGACTGATTCAAGAAGCGCTTGATTTCACTAATGAAATACACATGATGCGCGACCCAACGCGCGGAGGTCTGGCGAGCTCGCTGAACGAAATTGCCGAGAAAGGCGGCAAGAAAATTTTGATTTACGAGGATAAGCTGCCGCTGGCGCCGGAAGCGGCGGCGGCTTGCGAGCTTTTGGGGCTCGACCCGCTTTACCTTGCCAACGAAGGCAAAGCGCTCTTTTTCGTAGGAGCGGAGCAAGCCGAAGGCGTTCTTCAAACGATGCGAAAAAATCCGCTTGGCAAAAACGCCCGGATAATAGGCGAGGTTGTGGAAGGCGGAGCTTCGGTTGTAATGAAAACTAAGATCGGTAGCTCAAGAATTGTGGACATGATTTCAGGCGAACAATTACCGAGGATTTGTTAAATGAACAGGGAATCGCTTGCAATAATTACCCAAAACGCCCGAATGAGGGAAGTGATTGAAAAGGTCGACAAGACCGTGAATTCCGACGCTTCGGTCCTGCTTGTTGGAGAAACGGGCGTGGGGAAGGAAATTTTCGCGGAGTACATTCACCGCACCAGCAACCGCAGCGGCAATCCGTTCGTTAAAATTTCCCTTTCGGCAATGCCCGCCGAGTTGCTTGAAAGCGAATTGTTCGGGCACGTAAAAGGCGCGTTCACAAACGCAATGTACGAGAAAAAAGGACTGTTCGAAATTGCCGACAGCGGCAGTATTTTTTTGGACGACATCGACGACGTCCCTTTGCAAATTCAATCCAAATTGCTGCGCGCTCTGGAATCCCGCGAAATATTGCCCGTCGGCGCAACCTCGCCCGTTCCAATTGACGTTCGTTTAATTTCCGCTTCGAAAGTAAACTTAAAAGAATTGGTGAAAAAGAACATTTTCAGAGCCGACCTTTTCTACAGGATTAACGTTGTGCCAATTTACATTCCCCCTTTGCGCGAAAGGAAGGACGACATCCCGCCGCTAATTGAATATTTCCTGAAGCAATTTGCGCCGGAAAAAAATTTGAAAATTTCGCCCGAGTGCCTTAAGCTTTTACTGGATTACGATTGGCCAGGCAACGTAAGGGAATTGCGCAATTTAATTCAGCGTCTTACGTTGTTCGCCAAGGATGTAATTACTCCGCTCGATTTACCGCCGGAGTTGCGGAAGAACGCGCCGCTGGAGTATTTGTTGAAATCTTGCGACAAATGTTTTATTAACGGAGGACTAAAATTAACGGACGTTGTTTCCTGCCTCGAAAAAAATTTAATTGAAAAAGCTCTGGCTAAAAGCAAGGGCAATCAATCGGAAGCGTCGCGTTACCTTGGGCTTTCTCTTTCAACTTTCCGGGACAAAATGAGGAAGTACAAAATTGAAAGACAAAGTTTCTGAGCTTCCCGCGTTAACTGCGTCTAATTTTTCACCGCGTAAATTTTGGGTTTTCTGTTTAGCTTTATTTTCAACGTTTCGTTCGGGTCGATTCTGTTTTTGTACCACATTACGCTCCAATGCAAATGCGGTCCCGTGGCTCTGCCGGTGCTGCCAACCTCGCCGATTATTTCGCCCTTGCGAACGAATTCGCCTTCGCGAACGTAAATTTTTCTCAAGTGCAGGTAGCTGGAAGTTAAGCCTTGCCCGTGGTCGATAATCACAAAATTGCCGCTGTAGAAAAAATTGTTTGCCACTAAAATTACTTTGCCGTCGGACATTGCCCTTACTTTTGTTCCGGCGGGCAGGGCAATGTCGAGCCCGTTGTGCGGGCTTTTGGGAACGCCGTTTAAAATTCTTTGGCTGCCGAATTTGCTGGAGATTCTTCCGCCTTTTACCGGGCGAATGAAGCCGGCGGCGTAGTAAGCCGTGTCGATTTTTCCGATTAGTTTTTTCTTTTCGCGTTTTATTTTGCGTTCGCGGTTAATTTTTTTGTAATATTTTTTTGGCGGGGTTACGAACTTGCGTTTCAAGCGGTTAATTCTTTGAACAAAATATTTCCACTTTTTTAATTTGAATTCTTTGCGGAAACTTTTCCCGTTTTTGAAATAAACCGCCAACAAGTACTTGCCTTTTGCATCCCTGTCGAACCCGAAAACGAAGTAACCCGCGCCGTCAACTTTCAAGGCTTTTTTATTTAGCCTTACTTGTACGGCGTTCGTAGCCTTTCCCACAATTAAACCGCCGGGAATGGCTCTGCCCCAGAGTTCAACTTGTTGAGCGCGAATGGTTGTAAAAAGAATTGCGAAAATTAAAAGAACTCTTTTCATTTTTTGCCTCAAAATTTTTTGCGAGCCAAATCTTCAAGCGACATTCCCGAAACAATGTGTGCGGTAATAAAGTTAATCATGATGTGCGCAATTTGGCGCAGTCTTTTTTCCACGCTTTCGTCCAGGCAATGGCCTTCTTCGTCGAAATATTTTTCCACTTCGCCAATTGAAACGGCGCCCGGCAGAACAATAGCCCCAACGTGAGAACAAACGCTACGCAAATGCTCCAGCGATTTAATTGCGCCAATGCTGCCGGAGGCTATTCCCAAAAGACCCACCGGCTTGCGGCAAAGAGCCGAAGGGTAGCCGAGATTCTCAATCGTTAATTTAATTAAGGCGCTAAAGCTGCCGTGGTATTCCGGCGTGGCTATTAAAACGCCGTCGGCTTCTTTAACTTTACTTTGCAGAAGAGCTACTTGCTCGGCGTTCCTTTGTAATCCTGGGAAATTAATTGAATAGTTAAGCGGATTGATTATTTCAATGTCCGTTGCGGTGGATTTGCCAAACTCGTCCGCTACAATATTAACGGCTTTCAGCGTGTAGCTGTTTTCCGAAAGGCTTCCGATTATTACGGCAATTTTAATTTTTTTGTTCATGTTCATTCTGATTTAATTTGTTAATTCGTACAAAACAATTGCCGAGGCGCTTGCCACGTTAAGGGATTCGCCTTGTCCTTTGCGGGGAACGGTTACTTTTTCGTCGGCTAAAGAAATTGCCTCTTCCGAAGGACCTGCGGCTTCGTTCGAGAAAATTACGACGAACTTTCCCTGCGCGCTTCTTAAGTTTTTTATTTCCGTTCCTTCAATATCCGCAAGTAAAATTTTGTAGCCTTTGTTTTTAAGTTTTAACAAAGATTCTTTCAGATTGATTTCGCTAAGAATATTCAACCGGAAAGCAGCGCCCATAGAAGCTCTTAAAGTTTTGGGATTAAAAACATCGGCGGAGCTTTTGCTTACCAGAACCGTTTGAACCCCAAACCAGCCGCAGTTGCGCAGGATTGTTCCCACGTTCCCCGGCTCGGAAATTTTGTCCAGCGCGACAATTAACTTTCCCATTCTGTTTTGATTTTTGTCCGGCGCTAAAAATCGAGCCACGGCGGCTACCCCCTGCGGCGTTTGGGTGTCGGTCAATTTTTTAAGTTGTTCGGGCTTAACTATTTCCGTTCTGAGTCCTTTGGATTTAGCCTTAGCAAAAAACGCGTGATTCTTGTTTTTAAATTCTTCCGTTGCAATAATTGCTTCGATTGGGTAGGGACTTTCAATCAGTTCCGCAACCAATCTTTTGCCTTCGGCTAAGAATTTGCCTTCCCGCAAGCGATATTTTTTTTGTTTTAACGAAGCGAAATATTTTAATTCGTTTTTGCCGAGCATTAAACCAACGGCTTGTAATCCTTTGAATCGCTTTTGTTGCTTTCGCTTTCGGACAATTCCTTCAAATATTCCCAAGTGTAAACGCCGGAATTATGCCCATCGCCCCAGGTAATTTGCAGCGCGTAATTGCCCACAACGTCCGCGGAAACAATTTTGTATTTATTGGGCGCGATGGAATCTATTTGCACAGGGCGAATGGATTTAAAGAGGATTGTCTCCCCTTTGCAATTTGCGCAAGGGCATTCGTCCCGCAGGTATTTCAGGGAAATTTGAGATGAAGAATCGTCGTCCCAAACAATATTTAGCTTTTCGTCTTCTACTTTAATCTTTTTAGGTTGCATAAAATCCCGATTTTTTAGTGGTAAATATAGAGAAAATATTGCTTTCAACTGCAAAAAATATTAGATTTGAAATCTTGAAAATTTGAATGCTGGCATAGCTCAGTTGGTAGAGCAGCTGATTTGTAATCAGCCGGTCGGCGGTT
>JALWSN010000225.1 GCA_027080245.1 Ignavibacteriales bacterium
TTAATAAATATTAGAAGTAAAAAGTTAGCAATTTCTTTTGCAAATTATTTCATTTTTTCGTGGGAAAATTCCGCTGTTTTAGCGATTACAAACGTAAAACAAAATTAGAAAAAATTGTAGTTACGAGTTTTTGTTCATCGAACCGCCAATTTTCAACTTCAAAAATAATTTTCCCGTCCGTTAATCCCCAACTAAATAGAATCAAGCAAGCTGGGAAGAGGAATTAACCTTAAGCAATTTTCGTTTTGAATGGTTAAATTTCCGTATGGAAAAATTTCTTTATTCAATAGACGTCAAATCTTTTTACTTCATTAACCGCTCGCTGGCAAATCCCCTTTTCGATTCGTTTTTCAAATTCATTACGCTGCCGGAGCATTGGATTATCGCTTACATTATTTTGCTTGGAATCCTGCTGGCTAAAGGAGGTAAGCTGGGGCGTTTGGCGTTTGTTGGAATAATTGTCGTAATAGCCGCCTCCGACCAAACAAGCAGCAATTTACTCAAGCATCTTTTTCAACGCGTCAGGCCCTGCAACGCCTTGCCCGACGTACATTTGCTTGTAAATTGCCTGCATTCGTATTCTTTCCCTTCTTCCCACGCGGTTAACAATTTTGCCGCCGCGGCTTATTTTTCGTATCTTTACCCACGCTACAATAAAGTTCTTTACTCGGTTGCGGCGTTGGTCGCTTTTTCGCGTCCTTACGTAGGAGTGCATTACCCTTCGGACGTAATTTTCGGCGCCGCGCTCGGCTTTTTGATTGGTTATGTTTTTGCAATCTTAACGATTAAAATTTACGCGAGGTTCTTAAATGACGAAAAGTAAAATCCTTAATTCCAAATTGGAAATCGCCAAAGATTGGCTGCCGCGTTACACTGGAATGAAAGTGGACGATTTTGGCGATTATTTGCTGCTGACAAATTTCCCCGATTACGTTGAAAAATTTGCGGATAAATTTAATTGCGACGTTAAGGGTCAGGGGCTGCCGATGCAGGCGGCTACTAATTCACACGGACTTTCAATCATTAATTTTGGAATTGGCTCGCCCAACGCGGCTACAATAATGGACTTGCTGACGGCGCGCAAGCCAAAAGGCGTGTTGTTTTTAGGCAAGTGCGGCGGACTTAAAAAATCCACGGAAATCGGGCATTTCATTTTGCCAATTGCCGCAATTCGCGGAGAGGGAACAAGCAACGATTACCTCCCGCCGGAAGTGCCTGCGCTGCCGTCGTTTAAGCTGCACAAGTTTGTTTCCGACATTATTGTAAAATACAAACACGACTACCGCACGGGCGTTATTTACACTACCAACAGGCGTGTGTGGGAATGGGACAACGAGTTCAAAAAATATTTGCGCAAAATCGGAGCCATTGGCATCGACATGGAAACGGCTACGTTGTTTATTGTAGGCTATTCAAATCAAATTGCGCGCGGGGCTCTGCTTCTGGTTTCGGATAAGCCAATGATTCCCGAAGGAATTAAAACCAGCAAATCGGACAAATACGTTACCCGCAAATTTGTTGATTTGCATCTCCAAATTGGAATTGAAGCAATGACTGAAATCGAGCAAAAAGGCGAAAAAATTAAACATTTCAGATATTAACGAGCTGATTTTAATG
>JALWSN010000226.1 GCA_027080245.1 Ignavibacteriales bacterium
TGTCAGACGAGTTTTTTAAATCTACGTTGCTTAGCGTTGAAATTTACAATTCAACAAAAGACAGCTTAATATTTTCGTTAAACAATCAATTGTTGATGCATCCGGCGTCGAACATGAAAATATTAACTTCTTCCGCCGCACTTTATTTTTTAGGGCTTGACTATCATTTCGTCACCAAACTTTATTTTACCGGCTCGGTAGAAGGCGACGTTCTTAAAGGAAACATTTATTTAAAGGGAGGACTTGACCCGGATTTTACTTCGGAAGATTTGGAGAACTTTGCCGCCGCTATTGAAGGCATGGGAGTTAAGTACATTCAAGGCAACATTTACGCGGACGTTTCGGCAATGGACAGTTTGTTTTGGGGAGACGGTTGGATGTGGAACGACGACCCTTATTCCGACTTCCCTTACATGACTCCCATGAATATTGACGACGACTGTGTTGAGATTGTAATAACCCCTGAAAATATTGGGGAAAAAGCGCTTGTAAATATTCTGCCTCACTCACTTTTTTACACCTTCGACAATCAAATAATTACCGTCAGGGATTCAACCGATTTCATCGCCACAAGGGATTGGATTAATCGAAAGAACCATTTTACATTTGAGGGGAAAATTAATGTTCACGCAAAGCCCGACACGTTAAAGAGGAATCTTGTAAACACAAACTTTTACGCGGCTACACTTTTGAAGGAAATGCTTTACAGAGACGGAGTAAATTGTTTCGGAATAATCGACACTCATAGAGTTCCCTCAAACGCTAAAATAATTGAGGAATTTGAAAGGCCTCTTACGGACGTCTTGTTAAATATGAATAAAATAAGCGACAACCTTTCCGCGGAAATGACTTTGCGCGCATTGGGTTTAAAATATTTTGGAGCGCCGACAAGCGCGGCAAAAGGAATTAGAATGGTTGACAGCTTAATAAATGTTTGCGGATTGAACAGTAAAAAATACAAAATAGTTGACGGCTCGGGAGTTTCGCATTACAATTTGATTACCACCCATCTGATTGTAAGCGTTTTGAAATACTTAAAAAATAATAAGCCCAACTTGTTTGAGTTTTTAATTGACACATTCCCTGTAGGCGGGGTTGACGGAACGTTAAAACACAGAATGAAAGACGGAGCGGCTTACAAAAACGTTAGAGCAAAAACAGGCACGCTGAGCGGGGTAAGCTCGCTTTCGGGAACGTTGAGAAATTCAAAGAATGAAGAAATAATCTTTTCTATTTTCATTCAAAACTACAAGGGCTCGGCAAAAAAAGCGAGAAAAATTCAGGACAAGATTTGCAATTTTCTTGCCCGTTAACAGTACGAACTTGCTTACCCAATAAAGAATTTTAAAAACCCCGATGTGAAATAAGCTTGTTATTATTGGCTGTTTTAAAACGCAGTCTGTTCTTCGCCTTATTTTGCAGGGGTAATGGCAAAGCGCTTAACGCCCGCTGTGAACGCCAAAAGGAATTTACTTAAATCGAATTAAAGAAGGATTGTAATCTTCGACGTTTTCGTATCCCAAAAGATTTAGCAAAGTTCCCGCAGCGTTTGTTAAACCACGTTCTTTAAGCGGCGCCATTTCGTATTCGCCGTTAAATTGAGGGTCGTAAATAAT
>JALWSN010000227.1 GCA_027080245.1 Ignavibacteriales bacterium
CTTTTCTGTTGATTGTAATTCCTTTAACTTTCATTCCGTGAATGATTCTGGAATAAGTAGTTCCGTTTTGCCTTGCGGCGGCGTTAATTCTGGTAATCCAGAGTTTTCTGAAAGATCTTTTTTTAGCTTTCCTATCCGCGTAGGCGTGCTGAAGACCTTTTTCGACTGAGTGTTTGGCAACAGTGTAAACGTTGCCTCGGGCGCCCCAGTAGCCCTTAGCCATTTTAAGTACTTTTTTTCTTCTCTTCCGAGAAGCCACGTTGTTTTTAGCTCTTGGCATCGCTAAACCTCTCTTAGTTAGTTGTTACAAAATCATTTCTTTTACGCGTTTTAAATCCGCTTTGGATACTAATGTCGCTTTTCTCAACTTCCTCTTCCTCTTTTGAGTTTTGGAAGTAAGGATGTGAGACATGTAGGCTTTGTACCTTTTGACTTTACCGGAACCGGTCTTTCTGAAAGTTTTAGCCGCTCCACGGTTGCTTTTCATCTTTGGCATTTTAGTCCTTCCTATTTTTGTTTTTTCTTGTTCTTTTTCAAAGGCGCCAATATTACGTGCATCGTTCTGCCTTCAAACTTAATTTCGTTTTCCTTCGTAGCCACTTCGCTAAGCGCTTCAATAAACCTTTCGAGCAATTCTTTGCCGTGCTCTTTGTAAGCTAATTCTCTCCCCTTAAAAATAACCGACGCTTTAACTTTATTGCCGCTTTCCAAAAAATTAATAGCGTGCCGCGCTTTGAAATTAAAATCGTGCGTGTCGGTGTTCGGATGCAATCTAATTTCTTTAAGAACGGTTACGTGTTGCTTCTTCTTGGCTAATTTTTCCTTTTTCTGTTGTTCGTAAATAAATTTGCCGTAATCAATTATTTTACACACAGGCGGATTAGCCTGAGGCGCAATTTCAACCAAATCAAGTTCTTTTTCTTCGGCTATTTCAAGCGCCTTTCTTAAAGGCACTATTCCCACCTGGGTTCCTGTTTCGTCTATCAGTCTAACTTCGGAAGCCGTGATTCCGTCGTTAACCCGGTAATGTTTTTTTGCGATAAAATACCTCCGTTAATTGTTAATGATTTTGTTATTTATTTCGTCTTTTAATTTAAGCTTAAATTCGTCAAAACTCAACGCCCCAAGGTCGCCTTTTTTATGGGCGCGCACGGAAACTTTGCCGGCTTCTTGCTCTTTCTCGCCGACAATTAACATGTAAGGGGTTTTTTGAGTTTCCCAATAACGAATTTTGTAGCCGATTTTCTCGTTGCGCCTGTCTATTTCCGCTCTGATTCCTTCCTTAACTAACCCGTCGTAAATTTGTTCTGCGTATTCAATAAAATTTTTGGAAACTGGAATAACCGAAACTTGAACCGGCGCAAGCCAGACCGGGAAAGCGCCGGCGTAATGTTCAATCAGCACGCCGAAAAATCTTTCCAAAGAACCCAACAACGCGCGGTGCACCATGAACGGGCGTTTTTCCTTGCCGTCTTCGGCAACGTAAGTCATGTCGAACCGTTCGGGCAAATTAAAATCGAATTGGATTGTGCTCATCTGCCAGCTGCGATTCAAAGCGTCTTTAATTTTAATGTCAATTTTAGGACCGTAAAACGCTCCGCCGCCTTCGTCA
>JALWSN010000228.1 GCA_027080245.1 Ignavibacteriales bacterium
CTAAAAAAGAAAAACTTAACGATACCGAACTGAACGAAGCGGCTCACATTCTGGCGGATTTTATTAAGTTGACCGGGAAATAATAGGAATATTGAAATGCGGTATTTTGTGCCGCTAGTGTCGAATGTAATTTTGTGACGGGATTAAAAAGGGCGCTTCGGAAAGCGCCCTAATTTTTTTTAAGCTGATTTTCTGTCCGTCTCGAAATAAATTGGTTTAGAGCCTTTCAGGACGGTGTCCTGCGTAATGAGGCATTTACCAACGTTAGTAAGGGAAGGCAATTCGTACATTACGTCCAGCAGAATATTTTCAACAATTGAACGCAAAGCTCTTGCACCGGTTTTTCTTTCAATTGCTTTTTTTACTATTGCATCCAATGCCAGTGGGTCGAATTCCAGCTCCACTCCTTCCATTAAAAAGAGCTTTTTGAATTGCTTGATTATTGAATTTTTCGGCTCGATTAAAATGTTCTTTAATGCCTCTTCGTTCAATGAATGCAAAGGTGAAATGATTGGCAGCCTTCCAACAAGTTCGGGGATTAAACCGTATTTAACCAAATCTTCCGGCAGAACGTTCTTAATTAAATCGTCTCTTTCTTTTGGATTAACTTTTTGTTCGTTGCCAAATCCTATTGTGTTTTTGTTGTTCCGCCGCGCAATTATTGGCTCAATTCCGTCGAACGCGCCGCCGCAGATGAACAAAATATTTTTAGTGTTCACATTAATTAAGCTTTGTTCCGGATGCTTTCTGCCGCCGCGCGGTGGAACGCCCGCAACAGTGCCTTCAAGAATTTTTAACAAAGCTTGCTGTACGCCTTCGCCGGAAACGTCGCGCGTAATCGAAACGCTTTCGCTTTTGCGCGCTATTTTGTCTATTTCGTCGATGTAAATTATTCCTTTTTGCGCTTTTTCCAGATTGTAATCCGAAGCTTGAAGCAAACGCACGAGTACGGATTCAACGTCGTCGCCTACGTAACCGGCTTCGGTAAGTGTAGTGGCGTCGGCAATGGCGAACGGGACGTCCAAAATTTTTGCCAACGTTTGCGCAATTAAAGTTTTGCCTACGCCGGTTGGACCAATTAACAATATGTTGCTTTTTTCAATCTCAACGTCGTCAAATTCCAGTGTTTCTTCGGCGTCGGTTATTCTTTTGTAATGATTGTAAACGGCAACCGACAGCGCTTTTTTTGCGTATTCCTGTCCTATTACAAATTCGTCCAGTTGCTTTTTGATTGATTCGGGAGTCGGTAAGTGATTTTTGAACGAGTTCCTCCGAACAGCCGCTAAATTGTGCTTGATTATGTCGTAGCCGGCTTTAATACATTTGTCGCATATGTAAACGTCCGGTCCGGCTACGAGGCTTTCAACTTCCGAAGATTTCCTGCCGCAGAACGAACATTTTACTTCTTCTTCTACTAAATTACTGTCTTTCTCCAATTTGCTCCTCAATTAAATTAATCATTTCTCTTGACCTGTCAAGATATAATGAGTTAGGGAATTTTTCAAGTAATTTTTGAAACCAGAGCTTTGCTTTGCGGAAATTATTAAAAACGAAGTAATTAACTTCGCCTAAAAGAAACATTGCTTTGTCAGCAAACATTAAATT
>JALWSN010000229.1 GCA_027080245.1 Ignavibacteriales bacterium
AATAAAATTCGTCCTCCTCTCTTACCCCCTCCAGCAAAGGGCATTTCTTTGTTATTTCAATTTTACTGAAATGCTCCAGCGTTAAGGCATTTTGGTTAGAGGTAAATTTAATTACCTTTCCCGGAATGCAACCCAAGCAAAAAATTTTCCCCTCCTCGGAATACTCGCACAAAATCTCCATTCCAAGACTAATGCCCAGCACCGGCTTTTTGTACATTTTGATTATTTGCCCCAAGTTGTAAAGATTCAAATCCCTGATTGCCCGGAACGCCACGCCGCTGCCGGGAATAATTATTTTGTCCGCTTTGAGAATCTTTAATTCGCTTTTCGTTACAACGGCTTGCTCCCCTAATTTTTCAACCAACGCTGTAAGCCGTTCGTAATCCCCATTTAAATCTACGATGGCAATCATTTTTATTGCTCGCTAACTAAGTTGTAATCCAATTGGATTTCTTCCTTTTTGAAAATGTAATCCGAAGCAAGCATGTAATCAAAATCCAAGCCCCTTGCCACTTTTACTCTTGCCGCGTTCTCCGAAAGGAAATTAATCCCTTTCACGAACCCTTTAACGAAAGTTTGCAGCTTCTTTAATTTGTCGAAATTATTGAACAAAAATAAAATTCTGTATTTTTTTTGCTTCTTTTCTTTTTTGTGCGAACTCTTGAAGAGCAAAATTTTCACCACGCCAAAGTTGTGGCGTTCGACCTCCTCTTTAATTTTTTCAAACAATTGTTTAACGAAAACATCACTGTCGAAATTCTGCATGTAATTTTGAACGGAAAACTCCACGTTGAAATCTTCCCGGGCGTTGGTAATTATTCCCATTGCCTTGTCCTGCTCGGCGTTCATTAGAACTTTCAAAATGTCCCCGTTAAACGCTTGAGGCACATTAATTACCTTAATTACATTAGACAAATCGGCGAACTCCGGCGCAAGCTCCTCAAGCGAATTTTTGTTTTTGAAAAAGAAATCGTAGTTGAAAATAATTCCGGGATCGTCCGGGTACAGCGGCAAATACCTGATGGAAGCTTCCGCCAAATCCTGGAAAAAGTGCGTGCCGAAGGACAAATCCGGCGTGTAATTTCCCTTCTTCCGCGCTATTTCAATCAGCATTGCGGTGTTGTTAATATCCGAATAAGTAACGCTAACGCCAAGCTTAATATCGCCGCGGCTGCCCCATCTGCCCGGTCCCATTAAAATAAATTTTCGACGCGGCAGAATTTTGTTCAAAGCGCTAACGGCGCGCCCAATCCTCTTAAGATTTTCGAAACTCCCTATTTGCGAATATTCAATCGGGTCGACGTAAACCACGTAAGAAACGTCGCTTACCCTGCCGTTGGAAACAAATTTTTTAGCCGTGAAAACAATTTTCTCTTTGGGGTAATTTTCGGGAATTGCGTCCGGCCCGCTTTCGCCCTGACGATATTGCGGACGGCATTGCAAAATGTAAAAATCCTTTTCGTCGCAGGCAAATTCAATATCCACGGGCGTGGAAAGCTTCTCCTCCAGCGTTTTCAAAATCAAATCCACGTTTTCCAGAAAATCCGTTTGCCTGAAAAGAGTTTCGAAATTCGCCACGAGATTTTTGGGTTCAATATTAAAT
>JALWSN010000230.1 GCA_027080245.1 Ignavibacteriales bacterium
CGCCAAACGCTGCGCCAAACAACAACAAAGAAAAAACCCCAATAATACTTTTTTTATTCATTATCTCCCTTTCGTATTTAAAATATTCTAATTCTTATTTCTAAACTCAAAAATAATTAAGCCTTAACAAACAATTAGTAAAATTCCGGACAATGTTACAGTTTTTTTCGGATATTTTTTTATCTTGGGTTTAATAATAATTTAAAAACAATCATTATTCAATAGCTTAATAATAACAGGGCAAAACGATACTGAAACGTTAAATTTTCAATAATAATAAAATTTATTTAAACAACAATTACTATTACTTATTTATTGAATATTTTTAATATTTTTTCAATAAATCCTAAGCGTTTTAATTCCGCTAAACTCAGGATGAACATAAGTTAAAAATTTTTCCAGAAATTTTACAATCGAACTTAATTCGTATTCAGTAAACGAAATGTTGGAATTCTTAAATTTTAATTTCTCAAAAAGTTGCGCGACGGACGCCTCCAATTTAACAGAAACGTAATGCTCCTTAACGCAATCATTGCAAACCGTTCCGCCTTCGAAATTGTAGCCGACATCTTCGTTCTCAATTTTACGATTACAAATGGAACAAGTCTTAAAGTTCATTTCGTAACCAATTTCCCTCATAAAAAAAATGAAATATTTAACAAACAAAAACAATGGCGCGGAATTTTTTTGTTCGATTAACTCAAATATCTTTACTGTCCCTCTGAACAACAGTGCGTGTGCTTCTTCTTCCTTAACAAAATGTTCTAACAGCTCCACAATTGCAAGGGCATACTTGAATTTTTCAATATCTTCCTTAATGTTCCTGTAATGTTTTAGTAAAGAGACCTGGCTAATTAGCTGAACGTCACGGGTTTCCTTTTTGTAAATAACTATCTCCAATAAATTCAAAACGTCAAGCAGATATCCAGCCCTCGATTTTGCCGAACGTGCGCCTTTTTTAATTGCGGACAATTTACCAAAATCCTCCGTAAAAAAAGTAACAATGGCGGAAGTGTCTCCGAAATTTACTTTTCTTAGAACTATTCCTTTTGTTTTAATTATTGAAGACATCGATTCAGAATGAAATTAATTTAATTATTAACTTAAACAAAATTATTAGCAAAAGAAAGTTAATAAACACAGGCTCATCGCGTCTTTATCCTTATTTCGCACAATTATTTCAAGGCTAAATAAACTTATCGCGAAATAAAATCAAAGGGGGGGGTAAAAAGCTTAACGTCGGTAATAATTCCGGAAATAAATTCGGCAGGTGTTACATCAAATGCAGGCGAATAAACCTTGTACTCGCTTTTGGTTACCGGTGTTCCTCGCACCGATGTAATTTCTTCCCCTTTTCTAAACTCTATTGTAATTTCCTTTCCCTCCCTGCAATTAAAATCTACTGTGCTCATCGGCGCGGCAATAAAAAAAGGTATTTTGTGAAGCTTACAAAGAGCAGCAAGGTTGTAAGTGCCAATTTTGTTGGCAGTATCCCCATTAACAGCTATTCTGTCCGCGCCGGTAATTACAACGCCAACTTTCCCTTGTTGCATTAGCATTGCGGCTGTCGAATCCGTAATGATTGCAAAAGGAATGCCCGCTTTTTCTAGTTCAAAAGCCGTTAACCTTGAGCCTTGTAACAAAGGACGGGTTTCGTCCACGTAAACAAATTTTACTTTGCCTGCATAAAACGCAGTTTTAATTACGTTTAAGGCAGTACCTTCCCCGCCCGTTGCAAGCTTGCCAGTGTTGCAATGAGTAAGAACGTTCAGCGGCTTTTCAAAAATGCTTAATCCGTTTTGCCCTATTTTATTGCACATTTCAATATCGTTGTCGTGAATTTCTTCGGCTTTTCCTAATAAGATATCGAACAAGTTAGGACTCGAAATATTTTTTTCGAAAACTTTTTTCATTTCGTTAAGAGCCCAAAAAAGATTAACGGCTGTAGGCCTCGTAGCTGCAAGTCTGTTTAGCCACTTATTAAAACGTTGAGTTGGATTATCCCCTTTATTTTTAAGGCTAATAGCCATTGCATACGCCGCTACAATGCCAATGGCAGGGGCTCCGCGCACTCTTAATTTTTCAATAGCTTCCGCAATCGTTTCCAGTTCGTCAGTTTCGATGTAGTATTCCTCAAAAGGAAGTCTGGTTTGATCGAGGATTATTAACTTACCGTTAGCGTATTCGATTGTATTAAAATTATTTTTCGTCAAATCTCGAAAGCTCCCTAAACTCAATAAACCTATCGTGAATTTGTAATTTGGTTAAATCCTCAATCCCTTTTGTGCCGAATTTTTCAACGGCAAACGAAGCGAGGGCGCTACCGTAAATTACCGCTCGTTTTAAATTTTCAAACTCTAAGTCCCTTGTGCTGTGAAGGTAGCCAATGAATCCCCCGGCGAAAGAATCGCCGGCGCCCGTTGGGTCGTTAATATCTTCCAAAGGATAAGCGGGCGCTGAAAAAATCGAATCGACGCCGAAAAGTAATGCACCGTGTTCGCCTTTTTTAATAATTAAATATTTCGGTCCTAATTTTTGAATTTCCCCGGCGGCCTTAATTAAATTTGGCTCGTTAGTCAATAATCGGGCTTCGGAATCGTTAATGATTAAGACGTCTGTTTTCCTTAAGACTTTCAACAAATCTTCATGTGCCGTTTCAATCCACAAATTCATCGTGTCAGTAACAACAAATTTAGGATTCTCCAATTGTCCCAGAACATGCAATTGTAAGTCGGGTTGAATATTACCCAGCATTACGTAGCTTGCCTTTCGGGATTTGGGCGGAATTTCCGGGTTGAAGTTTTCGAACACATTCAGTTCTGTAAACAATGTGTCGCGCACATTTAAGTCGTAATGGTACTTTCCGCCCCATCGGAAAGTTTTTCCTCCGGGAATTATTTGTAATCCTTCCAAATCAATATTGTGTTCTTCCAGCATTTGAATATGTTCGTTTGAAAAATCCTCGCCAACAACACCAACCAAATGAATGGGACTTGTAAAATAACTTGCCGCTAACGAAATGTAAGTGGAAGACCCCCCTAAAGCGTTTTCCACTTTGTCGAAAGGAGTTTGAATGCTGTCGAACGCTATTGAGCCTACAACTAAAAGGGACACGCCGCCTCCTGAAATTTGTTATTAAAAGAATTACAAAAATTGTAAAAATAAAATTCAAAAGCTAATTCAAATTTCAATTTTAATTAATTCCGACAATTTAGTATTGGTTAAATATTCTTCGATTAATTTAACCGATTGTTTCTGCCCCGGCCAGGCAAGCAATTTTTGCGCCTCGTTTGTCCCTACCCACTTAAATTCAGAATGTTCGTGAGAAAGCTCGATTTTTGAATGGTAATCAACAAAGCCTACAAAAACCGGGATTAAAATAATAGCATCTTCCTTCGGCAAATAAAAAGAATTAATATTAGGTACCGCCCAAAGCCCTTGTAATTCAAGCTTAATTTCCTCCTTAACTTCCCGCAACGCCGTCTCGTAAGCTTTTTCCCCTTTTTCAATTTTGCCTGTAACCATTTGCCAGACGTTTGGATATTTGACATTCGGCGAACGCTTTAATAAAAGGAACTCAAAAATTCCTTTGTTATTTTTTCTTACAATATGCGTCTCGACAAATCTGCTTTTAATTTCCATTTATTTCCAAAGCTGTTAAAAAAATGCCCGGGCTTCCGCCCGCAAGTAATGAATTATTTTCTCTCTATTTTTCTTTCTTCCCAAATAGTTAAATGTAATCCTTAAATTATTAGCTATTCTGTAATCCAAATTTACATTTAATAAATAATTCTTTCCAAGAACATTTCCTTCTGTTATTTCGAATGGCAAATATTTGCTTTCCGAAGCGCCGCTAAATTCCTTCCTTTCCAAACGAATGCTTAACCTACCTTTGCCGCCCAAATAATAAACCACATTAATGCCCTCGCTGTTTTCGTCAATAACGACGGGCTTTGGGGGGTAATTGTTTTTTGCTCGCATGGCTTCTACGCTGAAACTCACTTGCAAATTTGAATACGGATAATAAAATATTTCCGTCTTTATCTTTTGAATATCCAACGCAAAAGTCCTATTGAACGCCGCCGGACTAATTCTGTTGTTTGCCTGAAACAAATAGTCGGTTTGATTGCGAATTCCTCTGACCATCAACCATCTGATTCTTAAACTATTTTCTCTAAAATAAGTCCTTACAATTCCACTGCTGTACTGATTAAGACTTTTTCTTTGTTCGTATCTGTAGCGAATTGAGAATTTAGAATTGTTTTTGTAAAGGTAAAAATCATTTTGGAAAAATTGTATTCCGTTTATTGTTGTGGAGTCGTTAAGAAAATAATTTAAATTCAACAAATAAATTTTATCTAAATTGCTTTCTTTACTCCTTTCTTCAATGCGGTAAAAAGTTTCGGTTGAAATTGCTTTGAGAATGTTACTAAAAAAATTGTTCGCTTTAATTATTTTATTAAAGTTGAAATAAAATCTTGCGTTGGTCTTAACGCCAATTGTTGGGAACAATTCGTTTGTAGGCAACAGCGTAAGAATATAATTGCCATTGTAAATTGTTTGTTCGAATTCGGATTCGTCGGCGATGCCGTTATTATTAAGATCGCCAAGATAAATGTAATTGCCATTTCCTTCGGGCACTCGTACAAAAACTTTTTGTAACTTTGCCGTCCTTTCTGTTGCGGTCTGGTAGTAAAAATTACCCCTGAAAAATCTATTGAACAAATTAAATCTGTTGTTAAATCTTATTAAAATTGTTTTAGTGTTAAGATTATTACTCAACTTAAATTCCTTTGAAAATTCTTTGTTGCGAATAATTAAATCCAGCGATGTGTTTATTCCCCTTAATCCATAGTACTTTACGGAATATGTGTACATCGTAGCCTTTGATTGGCGGAGTAAAACGCCATTCAAAGGGAATGATTCCTCTCTGTAAGAATATTTTGCATCCAAACTTAAACCATTGTAATTAAAAATTTGAAAGAAAGGAGCTATTTCCAAATATTTGTAAGAAGAATTTAATAACGAATCGATGGAAATTTTTTCCCGCTTATTTTCAAATAAGTAATAAAGACCCGGAACAAATTTGCCCATTAAATAGCTTACGGTCCCATTTTCCCTTAACCAGTTCGTTTCGAACAATTCCCTTCGTGACTTAACCAGATCAAAATGATAATTCAAACTAATGTTGTGAAAATTTTCCGCAGTAGTATTTTGAACAAACCGAAGCGCTTGAAAATCCTCGCCGGCTTTCAGTCGATTGTACGAGGCGTTAATTTTAATATTTCGTAAAGGCAAGTAATTCAGGCGAGCGCTCAATAGTGATTGATTTCCCCCAATATTTACAGGCAGATTATAATCCCTATTAAATTCGATTGGGTTGAACCTATCGAGCGCGGAGTAATTAACGTCCACGAAACGATTGCTGAGACTGAACCCAATTTCACCCAAACTTGTTCCCGCTAATTTTATTTTAGTCGGCTCAAGTTTAACGTTGAATTTATTGGCTAATCCGCTGTTGTCCGAATCGTCCAATGGTGAAAATGTGTTTTTGTCAAATAAACTTCCGGAAAGTTCTAGATTAATTTTCAATTTATTAAACGACGAATAATTGAAAACTACGTTTGCATTTTTTTTGTTAGCCGGCAGAGGTAAAAATATTATTGGCAAATAATTCCCATTGCCCTTCCCTACAAACTTATAGTTCCCAATTGAAATTTGCTTGTAATCCCCTTTTCCATTTCCCACAAAACTGAATTTAACATTGTAAAGAGCGAAAGGACTTCCTGGCTCGTAACGATAGTATGAAAACTCTCTTCCATCTATTAAAGTGTCATTTTTTACGTAAAGCCCTTTACTGGCGCTGTCCTTAGCAAAGCTAACTCCGCTAATAGCCGCCTTTATGGGGTTATCTCCCGCCCGACTAATAATTTTTTTTTCTTTGTCGTTTAATATTACGTCAATAGGATTATTCTTACTATCCCCTTCGTTAAAGAGGCTAAGCCCAATTTTTAATTTATTTTTTAACAAATTCAAACCGCTATTAAATCCCCAAAATTCCCTTTTGTATTTTCTGTCAGTGTATTCAAAGTCAACCGTAATTCTACTTGCCGAGGTTATTACTCTTTTAGGCATGAAAGTAATGCTGGCGTTTGAATACTCAATTGTGTAATCGTTGTTTTCCCCGCGTTTCATTAATATTCCGTCGACGTAAACTTTTTCACTTCCTGCAATAATTACAATATCCGGTTCGTTATTCTTTCCGCGCAATCTGTAAGGACCTTGAACTCCGTCGATTCCGGTAATTTTGTTGGTTGTAAACTTTCCTCTTGAAGAAGCAAAAGTAAATTGCGCAAAGTTATTATTGTATTTAACCGTTCCTATTGCCCCCTGCAATTTACGTTCAATGTTGTAAAACGTCCCATTGTGAATTTTCAGATCAAAATCTCCAAAAACACCATCGCCAAATGGGTGTTTTATTTGAATGAACACCTTGTCCAATTCATTTAATCTTTCGGTATTTCCTTCTGGTTGAATAGGCGTATTTTCGTCCGTTAACGCCGCTACGATGCTAACGTCCTTTGAAAGCTTTCCCGATAATTGAAGTCTTAATCCGCTGTTTATTTTTAAGTCTTTGTTCGAACCAATTGAAAA
>JALWSN010000231.1 GCA_027080245.1 Ignavibacteriales bacterium
GCATACATTCCCATCAACAGCTTTACTATTGTTGTTTTACCTGCACCATTTTTACCAACTAATGCAAAATTTTCACCTGCATTTATCTTAAAACTAACGCCCTTTAACACCCAATTTTTAGACTTTGGATACTTAAACCATACATTTTTAAATTCTATTTGTAAGGCTTTTGTGTTTTTAAAAACATCTTTAACTTTACTTGGCCTGTTACTCTCCCCCTTACTTTTTCTATTTTCACTTGTCTTAGAATACGCACCTTCTTCTGGGAATTTAATAAACTTATAAAAATCTTTATGTAATTTAATGTCTGACAATACCGCGCTTATGTCCTTAAAAACAATATCTGTATATGAATCTGCCATTTTAAATATTCCATAAACAACATAAAAAGCTCCAACAGTTAAAACACCTGCCGCAATATTATTTAATAAAACATATAAAACCCACGCCCATACAGCTAAACCTAATAGCTCTGTTATAGTTAAAAATGTGTAGCGTTTTCTTTCATTATCTACTTGTTTTTTGGCAAATCTAGAAGTTAACTCTATTGCCCTATTTATTAACCAATTATTTAAATTTAAAACCCTAAGGAACAATCGTTGTTGTGGTTCTTCATTATAAACTGGATAAGCATATGACCAATATTTAACTTTTGCATCAGAATTAGAATCCCAAATATTCCAATGTTCTGCCCCATACTTTATATTTGCTACAAGCTTAATTAAAGCTATAGCAAGAATAGCAACAACAAAACTCTTGTTAAAATGCGCTAAAATTACGACATAGGCTAACAAAAGTATAGAATAAACTGTTCCAAAAACTAAATTATATGTTAGTGCACTAATTTGCCAAGCATTTGAATTAACCCTGCTAGATAATTGTGCTAACTTAGGATCTTCAAAAATTGCAGGAGGCAGTTTTGCCATTTTAGAACCTAGCCAATAATCATGAAAAGCCTCCCTATAAGCACTAATTTTGCGGTTATAATACTCTCCCACTGTATAAGAAAGTACTCCTAAAACCCAAACTAAAATTTGAGCAGCAAATAAACTAATTAATTTAGGTGATAAAATGCTTTGCCCGGTTTTTATGCTATTTACAGCAATATCTATAAAACTACCACCTATAAATAAACTTATAAGGCCAGAAATTGGTATTAAAGTTTCTGCAAGGTAGTACAGAATAACATCTTTACCATAAAACCCAACCCAAGTTTTAAGTAACACATGCCAAATTTTTAAGACATGTACAATTGAGGTAATTTTTCGTTTTAACGTGCTTACTAAATTTTTTATAAACTTTTCTTGCATAGCATTATTGTAACATTTTAGATAAAATATAAATTTAAAAATATTGTAAAGCTAGGCGCCAGCGTAAATGAAGATTAACGAAAGCATCTAACTATAATAAACTGCCCGCAACAAATAAATTACAAAAACTAAAAATCGAATTGTATTATTTACTTGCTCATTTTGTAAAGATATTAAATGTAAGTGGTGGTATTATAGCATAAAATGGGTAACGTCGACTAATGATTAATTCCATTACTTGCATTAACCGATCCGAATAATACTCATTGAAAAAGATTCTTCTTGC
>JALWSN010000232.1 GCA_027080245.1 Ignavibacteriales bacterium
AAATAGCTTTTTTAATTGCTTCTTCCCTGTCTTCAATAATTTCGTGATTTTTCTTTTTTAATCCTTTCTTAATATCCTCAATAATATCAAGGGGATCCTCGCTCCTGGGATTGTCCGACGTAATAATTACCCAATCACTAAAGGCTTCCGCAATCGAACCCATTACCGGTCTTTTGATTTTGTCCCTGTCTCCGCCGCATCCAAAAACAGTGTAAACGGGATGATTATTTCCCACAATATGACGAACGGCTAATAATGCTTGCTTCAGGCTATCTGCCGTGTGAGAGTAATCGACTATTACTTTTTTTTCGCCGTTGCCAAAAACCTCGAACCTTCCGGGCACTTGCGGCGCCGAGGCAAGAGCTTTTTTAATTACCTCCGGTTTTATTCCAACCAGATAAGCCGCTGCAAAAGCCGCCGTAGCATTGTAAGCATTAAAATGCCCTATTAACTTCGTCTCTAATTCAATCTCTTTATCTTCAAATTTTAACTTCCACTTTGTTCCTTCAAGATTGTACTGAATATCATCGATTCTAAAATTCGCTACTTCTTTACGCCCGTAAGAAAAGGACTTTGCAGATGTCCCTTTCAAAATCTTTTTCCAATTCTCGTCGTCCGAATTGTAAACAATTTTCCCGTCGGCTTTTAACTGCCTGAAAAATCTGTTCTTTACTTGCAGGTAATTCTCAAAAGTTTCGTGGTAATCCATATGGTCGGAAGTAATGTTTGTAAACACGCCAATATCGAAATCCAGATGTTCCACACGCCCTAAATCTATTGAGTGAGAAGATGCTTCCATTACGGCGGCTTTGCAATCTTCCTCAATCATTAACGCCAGCAATTCGTTTATTTCGTGAGCTTCGGGAGTGGTCAGGCGCGATGGAATTTCCTTTTCACCAATCAGATTCTTGTTAGTTCCTATTAAGCCGGAAGAAATGCCCGCTTCAACAAAAATATTTCTCAAAAAGTAAGTAGTGGTGGTTTTACCTTTGGTTCCCGTAATACCTATTAATGTTAACTTTTTCGAGGGACTGCCGTAGAATAAGTCCGAAATTAAAGGCAAAAGCTTGCGCGTGTTTTTTGCTAAAATTCTTACCACGTCGTTAACCAGAAACAACTCGTTGGGAACGGCGTTTTCCTCCTGCAGCAAAACAGCCGCAGCGCCGTTGCTAATTGCTTGAGGAATGAATTTATGCCCGTCCGTTTTAAATCCTTTAATAGCCACAAACAAAGCCCCGGGCGTAACCTTGCGCGAATCAATCGCAATGCTTTTTATTTCCTTCTCCTCGGCGCGTCCCCAAACTTGAACTTCGGGAACGCTATTTAACAATTTGGCAAGATTCATTCTACCTCGCGCATTTTAAAATAATTTCTCGTCCCCTAAAAATTTTTGCGCCGGGCGGAATACTTTGCCATATTACTCTGCCTGCGCCTATTATTCTTACCTTTAAGCCCGTTTGCATTATTTCCGAAAGGGCTTTTCTCAACGGTTTGTTCTGTAAATTTGGCATTCTCATTAACTTTTTTAACTTCCTGAATTTTTTTTGAATTTTTTTGTTTGACGGATCCGCAGCGGCAAAATCGTTTGGTTG
>JALWSN010000233.1 GCA_027080245.1 Ignavibacteriales bacterium
AACTCATAGAGTTTTCTTTCAACTAACAAACAAATCAACCACCCAACGTTTAAAACTTGTAACAAATCGTATTTTTTGCACTATGTATTCAACTAACTTTGGTTAATTGTATATTAGAATAATGCGTAAAGTATTTAACATATTAAAAAAACTGTTGTTTTGGGTGTTTTTTATCGTCCTGTTTTTAGTGACGCTTTCTACTATTTTGCTTAAAATTTATGAAGATGATATTGAGCAATATGCCATTAGCGAAATCAATGAACATTTAAAAACCAAAGTGGTTGTTCAGGATATTGAATTGACTTTTTTTAGAAATTTTCCTTATGCCTCTCTAGATTTTCAAAAAGTATTGATTAATGATGCTTATGAAAACATTAAAAGTGATGACACCTTATTTTACGCAAAAAATTTATACTTAAACTTTAACATTTGGGATATCATTTCAGAAAATTATACCGTAAAAAATGTTAAAGCCAATGATGGAGTGGTTAAGATTAAAACCTCAAAAAATGGAGATGTCAATTATTTAATCACTAAACCATCAACAGACACCATTCAAGAGAATCATTTTAATTTTAAATTAGACTGGTTAAAAGCCAACAACCTTAGGTTTGAATACGCCAACATTGCCACCCAACAGTTTTACAAATTAAAAATAAAAGAAGGAGATTTTGAGGGTAATTTCTCTGAAACTAATTATCAACTTAAAGTAAGGTCTGATTTGTATATTGAGAAATTAAAAACCAATTCATTTTCGTTAGTTAGACATAAAAATGCACATTTAGACTTAAACTTACACATTAATTCTGACAAAGATGAATACTTGTTTAAACAAGGTGATTTAACCATTGGTAAAATGCCTTTTAAAATCACAGGGCAAATTAAATCAAAAACCATTGATTTAAACATTAAAGGTAAAAACATTGAATTAGATGATTTGTCTAAAACTATTTTAAATCAAAACATTGAAAAAGTTAATGAATATGAAGGCTTTGGACAAGTTAATTTCTTAGCCAAAGTAAACGGTAAATTATCAAAATTAGAAATGCCGTCTATAACTGCTGAGTTTTCTATTGATAATGGTAAATTAACTAAAAAAGACAATGGGCTGAGTTTAACTAACATCAATTTAAAAGGGGAATATAGAAATAAACAAACATCAAGGAGTGAACTACTGTTGTTTGAAACTTTGTCGTTTAATTTACTAAAAAGTAGTTTTAATGGTAATACAGTTATTGTAGATTTTAAAACCCCAACTTTTGTAGGCGATATTAACGCAAATATTGATTTGGCATCATTTCACCAATTTTTTAATTTTAAATCTGTAGATATTTTAACCGGACAAATTAATTTAAACACCTCTTATAGTATTCGTTTTCCTGATATTGAATACAACCCACATCAATTCGATTTAAACAATACAAATGGAGAGTTAGTTTTACAAAACGTCAATTATAAAGGTGTTGAAAGTGAGATATATTTAAGCAGTATTTCAGCTGATATTTTGCTAAAAGGAAACGATATGGCAACCAAAAACCTCATGTTTAAATCTGGTAAATCAGATTTTTTACTTAACGGCGCTTTTAAAAAC
>JALWSN010000234.1 GCA_027080245.1 Ignavibacteriales bacterium
CAGCGGTACCACGGCACTTTGTAAGTGGAAGACCAGAGCTTGCCGTAAACTTCGGATTGCGCTTCGCTGGAAGCGTATTTTGTGGATTCAACAAATTTAATTATTTTGGAACCTGGGGACGAGGTTTCCGTCTGGAAATGAATTCCGAAGTAAGGCATTCCCAAAATCAGTTTCTCGGGATGAGAGCTTACAACCGATTGGTATTGCGTTGTAACAGTGTTGGTAATATTGTGCGAACCGCCCGTAAGCGGAGCGGAAGGACCGCTGTAAGAGCTGAACTTCCCGAAGAAATCGTAGCCCATGATGAACAAATAATCGCAAGCGTTTGCCAACCCGCTGAGGTTCCAGTAACCGCCCCAGTTAATTGCAGGCGCCGCAAAAGAAGTTTCTTTGCCGGGGAAATTTGAGTGAACGGAATCCGAAAGAACGGTTAAAAAGTTAGTAATGTTCGACCCCCTGTCGCTTGTGTAAAGCCCTTCAAAGTCGATGTTAACGCCGTCCAATTTGTAAACTTTTATTTTTGCGAGAATATTTTTAATTAAATTCTGCCGCGATGCGGAGTCTGTAATTATTTTGTGAATTTCGTCTTTTTTAAAATTAACGACAGACATTATTATCTTCACCCCTTTTGAATGGGCGGCGTTGATTACGTCTGTCCAGGGCCAGTAAGCGGGATTGGAGATATTGCCTTTGGAATCAGCCGTAAAATCGAAGCAAGCAATGTGAGTTAAAAGATTGTAGTGAAGGTATTGCCCCGCGCCGGCTTTGTACTGCCAATCCGGCATGTAACCAAATACCGCTTTTTTCAAATTTTTAACGGCCGCTTGGTTAAGCGGAATGATATTTTCCCCGCCGGGATTGCCTTTGGAAAGCGGCTCGTTTTTTAGTCCGTATTTTTCTTGTTCCAGTTGATGAATGCTTACGCGTTGTTGAGCAAACGAAATTGAAGTTAAAATTAAAATTGCAATTAGAAGGATTCCCTTTTTCATTTTCCCCGCTTTATTTATTTTGGAAAATACTACTCTTTTAATTTTTAAATCTTTAATTTTAAGCATAAAAAATAACTAAATACTAAGGAAATAAAAATATTATTTTTTTACTTCCTAAAATCTTTAGAAAAATAAGGAGTTGAAAAATGATTTCCGAAAAAATGGCAAAAGCTTTGAACAATCACTTAAACAAGGAATTTTATTCCGCTTACCTTTACCTTGCGATGGCGGCTTATTTCGACGAACAAGGGCTTACCGGCTTTTCCCATTGGATGAAAGCTCAATCCAACGAAGAATACCAGCACGCTCTTGAATTTTACAATTACATTGATTCCGTCGGCGCAAGGGTTGTGCTGGAAGCAATTGAAAAGCCAAAGACCGAATGGAACTCTTCTCTTGAAGTGTTTCAGGACGCGCTCGAACATGAGCTTTTAGTAACAAAGCTGATTAACGATTTAGCCGCTTTGGCGAAGGAGGAAAACGATTTCGCAACCGCTAATTTCATTAACTTGTTCGTGAACGAGCAAGTGGAAGAAGTTGCAAACGTGAAAGCCATTGTCGAAAAATTTAAATTGATTGGCGAGGACAAAGGCGGCCTT
>JALWSN010000235.1 GCA_027080245.1 Ignavibacteriales bacterium
ATTCAATACCGGTTCGGTTTACCTGATTTCAAAGAATCGCCTGCTAAAAATCAAATTCGTACGGGCTAATCCCGTTCCGCCGCGCCCGGGCAAAGCCCCTTTCAGCAAAGCGGGTTCGGCGCTGGAAAAAATTTTTTACGACAATCTCTGGAATGGAATTAGCCTTGTTTACAAGGAAAGCGATTTCGGCATTGTTAAAAGCTCTTTCGTTGTTGAGCCTGGCGCGAACGTTAATTCAATTAACATGAGTTACAACAGAGCGGCTGAAATCACTAAAGGAGGCAAGTTGAAATTCGTATTTAATTCGGGAATTTTAACGCAATCCAAACCGGTAGCCTGGCAGGTAATTAAAGGCAAAAAGAATTTTGTGGCGGTCCGGTTTAAGCAAAAAGGGGAAAATGAAATTGGCTTTGAAGTGGGAAATTACAACAAAAATTTTGAATTGATTATCGACCCCACATGGGAATGGAACACGTTTGTGGGATGTTCCGCGGAAGACCAGGTTAAAGGAATAGCCGTGGACGATTCGGGCAACATTTACGCCGTAGGATTTAGCTGGTGCGCGTGGGGCAATCCCGTAAGAGCCTTTTCGGGCAATCGCGACGCGTTTGTGGTAAAATTAAATAACAGCGGGGAGAGAGTTTGGAATACGTTTTTAGGCGGCTCGGCGATTGACGTTGGCGAGGACATTGACCTTTCCGACACAACGGTTGTGGTAGTTGGTTATAGCGGCGCAAGTTGGGGCTCGCCAGTAAACGCGTTTACAACTAACGGTCAAAATGCGTTTGTCGCTAAGTTGAACGCTGCGGACGGAACTTTAATCTGGAATACTTTCATGGGTTCGGACAACACAAATTACGGTTCGGGAATTGCCGTTGGACCAATGAACACTATTTACGTTGTAGGCACAAGTTTTACAACTTGGGGATTGCCGTTTAACGCTTTCGCCGGCGGACAGGACGCATTTTTAGCCCAAGTTGACGCGGACGGCAATTTAAATTGGAACACTTTTGTTGGTTCGGACCAAACCGATTACGCTTACGACGTAGCTTTGGACGACGCGCTGAACGCTTACGTAATAGGCTACAGCACTGCTACATGGGGAACACCCGTACATGCTTACAACGGCGGCACAAGCGACGCTTTCATTGCAAAATTCGCTTACAACGGCATTCTAATTTGGAACACTTTCCTTGGTGCGTCAGATGAAGACGACAGGGGTTACGCCATAGCTGTGGATGATTCGTTTCACGTATTTGCTGTTGGCGAAAGCGAAAATAGGTGGGGTTCTCCTATTCGAGCTTTTGGCGGAGTAGCCGACGCCTTCGTTGCCAAATTAAACGAGGATGGCGATGTGTTGTGGAACACTTTTTTAGGCGGCGACCAAAGCGATTATGGTTACGGTATTCAACTTAATCAAAACGGCAAGTTAATTATTTGCGGTTCAAGCATGAGCAGTTGGGGCAGCCCTGCAGACGTATTTAACGGGCAAGACGCTTTTGTAGCTTTGCTCGACGGAGATGGTAATCTGCAAAATAATACTTTCCTTGGAGGGACGTCAGTAGATATTGCTTATTCCGTTGCAGT
>JALWSN010000236.1 GCA_027080245.1 Ignavibacteriales bacterium
CAATATGTATTATTAAAATTGTTGTGTCAGCGCTCTAAACGGAGGAGAGAAAAATTAATTTTTTAATTGGAAATAATTACTTATTTTTGAAAAGTAAAATCAGACAAATAATATTATTTTATTGAGGATTAAAAAAATGGAAGAAAATAGTAAATCCTTGCTCGAAAGAGAGGAACTGCAAGAATGGTTGGAATCCTTTGAATATGTTTTGAAGGAAGGCGGGGAAGGGAAAGCCGCCGAATTATTGACAGAACTGGATACCTTTGCCCACAACCAAGGGGTGGACCTTCCTTTTACGGCAAACACGCCTTACATTAACACAATTCCAAAGGAAGAACAGCCTGTTTTTCCCGGCGGAAGGGAAATTGAACGCAGGATTAAAAGCATCATTCGTTGGAACGCAATGGCGATGGTGGTTCGCGCAAACAGAAACACCCCCGGAATTGGCGGGCACATTTCCACTTACGCATCCGCAGCCACTCTTTACGAAATTGGATTTAATCATTTCTTCAGGGGCAAGGACGCCGATTACGGCGGCGACATTGTTTATTTTCAGGGGCATGCTTCGCCGGGAATTTACGCAAGGGCTTTTCTGGAAGGAAGAATTTCGAAAGAACATCTGGAAAATTTCAGGAGGGAGCTTAGCGGCAAGAAGGCTCTTTCGTCCTACCCGCATCCTTGGTTAATGCCGGACTTTTGGGAATTCCCCACGGTTTCAATGGGACTTGGACCGATAATGGCAATTTACCAGGCAAGGTTCAACAGGTATTTGGAAGACAGAGGGTTAAAGAAAAAAAGCGGAAAAGTCTGGGCGTTTTTGGGAGACGGCGAAACTGACGAGCCCGAGGCTTTGGGCGCAATAGCCCTTGCGGCAAGGGAAAAATTGGACAATTTGATTTTTGTAATTAATTGCAACTTGCAGCGTCTCGATGGTCCCGTTCGCGGCAACGGCAACGTAATTCAGGAGCTGGAAGCCACTTTCCGCGGCGCCGGCTGGAACGTGATTAAAGTTGTTTGGGGAAGCGATTGGGACGAACTGCTTGAAAAGGACAAAACCGGCTTGCTCGTTAAAAGAATGAACGAAATTGTCGACGGCGAATCCCAAAAATACATCGTCGAAGACGGGGCTTACATTCGCAAGCATTTCTTCGGGAAATATCCCGAGCTGTTGAAGTTGGTTGAGCATTACTCCGACGAGCAACTTTCCAAAATGAAACGCGGCGGGCACGACCCGGAAAAAGTTTACGCCGCCTTCAAAGCCGCCGTGGAGCATTCGGGCTCGCCCACAGTTATTTTAGCCAAAACGGTAAAGGGTTACGGAATGGGCGAAGCAGGCGAAGGCAAGAACATTACGCATCAGCAAAAAAAGATGAACGAGGAGGAGCTAAGGCATTTCAGAACGAGATTCGGAATTCCAATTTCCGACGAGCAAATCGCCGAAACGCCCTTTTACAAACCGCCCGAGGATTCGGCGGAAATTCTTTACCTGAAAAAAAGACGCGAAGAACTTGGCGGTTACTTGCCTCGTAGAATCGTTCGAAGCCATCCTTTGCAAACTCCCTCGAACGAACTGTTCGAAGAGTTTTA
>JALWSN010000237.1 GCA_027080245.1 Ignavibacteriales bacterium
CTTCGCTAACACCGTTTTCCCTTTAAATTATTAAAGAAAATTTAAATTTAAGAAAGAAAAAATAATAAAAGTTAAATTCCTATCCTAATATGATTTGAATAAATCCAGGCTTTCCCGTCCAAAAAAACTTCCACGCGGTAGGCTCCGGATTTTTTAACAACGAATTCCGCGTCGGTATTTTCAATCTCTTCAATGCATTTGCCATTTTTTATTAATTTAATTTTCGCGCCAAGATTAGGAAGCAAAACTCGCAATTTAACTTTGCCGTTATTTAACGGGATGGCGTCGCCCATGTGAAAATGTTTTTTGTTAACTTCGGCAAAGAACCTGAAACCCGCTGCGTCTGCAACGTAATAATTGGAAACAAAAACTTTCCCTTCTCGCAAGGCTTTAAGAACTGCGCGTTTGTCGTCCCGGAATTTTTCGGGCTCGTTGCTTTTGTTTAATTTTTTTTCGGTGAAAACGTGAGTTCTTACCGATTTAAACAAAACCTTGTAAGGAAAAACCTCCACCTCAAAAAATCCGAGAAGATTAACCTTGTGCGCGTGAGCGTCCACACCGCCAATGCCGGTAACGCGTCTGCGCAAATTAAGCTCGTCCCACTTTTGCAACGTTTCCTGAGTAGGCGCTTTAATTGAGCGCAACGGGTGAATAAAATAATTGTATTTGTTTTCCTCTGTTAAGCCTTCCATCCATTCGGACATGTGATTCCAAATTTCAATTCCGTCGAATCCTTCCACGTCCCAATCAGTCCACGGAAACGGCGGATGTTCTTTCATTGAATTCCTTTTTTCGAAGGGGTGAGCAATAAATCCAACGCCGCCTTCTTCTTTTACTTTACTCACATATTCCGCCGCCTTTAATCTGGTGGAAAAAGCACGTTTAATACCTACGGCTAAATAATGGTTCTTATTTTCCCTGTCGTTAATTTCGCAACCGACTAAAAGCAAAGTGCCGTCGTACCATTTTTCGTAGCCTTCGTCCAAGGCTCGGACGGTGTTGTGATCGGTAAGAACTACAAAATCCAAGTCCGAAGCCACGGCGGCATTCATTATTTCATCTATTGAACCCGAACCGTCGGAAAATTTGGAATGGACATGAACGACGCCGGAATATTCGAACATTAAACTTCCCCGGACAAATCTAACTCAAACAGAGTAGAATAATTTGTTGTTTTATCGACAATAATATTAGCAAGTTTGTTCATCAACAAATCCATTCTTTCATCGGTAGCTTCGTCGAATTCTTCCCAGGCTTCTTTGTTTTCGTAAATGTAAATTTCAACAAATTCGTTTTCTTTGCCCTTCACCTTAAAAACCGAATAGTCCTGAATTCCCTTTCCTTTCAACAAGAATTTAAGTTCGCGAACAATGTCGTAATATTCTTCGATTTTGTTTCTTTCGATTTCATACCTTACTGAAAAAACAACTTTACCCATCAGTTTATTCCCTCGAATTTTGAATTAAAAAACCGCTAAAAATTTTTTCCGCCGGTCCTGAAAGCGAAACGTTTTTAACTTTATTAAAATTTCTTTCGAAATCCACTTTCAATAATTTCCCGCTTTTTGTAATCAAATTTATGG
>JALWSN010000238.1 GCA_027080245.1 Ignavibacteriales bacterium
CTCTAATACACTCATGTCCAAAATAATTTTATGATTAAGAAAAAATGTAAATCTTTTATTTGGGAGACTTTTCTTCAATTTCTAAAAATAATCCCTTGAATATTTTTCTGCGTCATGTTGATGTCCAAAATGCATTGCGATTAAATTTGTTTTGGACAGATGTGGAATTAACAATTGAAATTTAAAATGTCAAATTAATATTAGGCCCCTCCTCAAAGGAATTCTTAGACAACCCAAATGCTCAACCTGCAATTTTGTTTGTTTCAAATATTTTTAGCTGCTGAATTTGGAGGCGGCGTTGAAATGAATTTTGTTTTTTCCATTAGCGATGATTTGCTAACTTTCCCGTTTTTCAGAAGGATTTGTTTTTTAATGTAACCTAACCCAAGCGCATTAACGGAACAATTCCGCTCTTAATAAAAAGATTCCATTCAAAATATTTTGTAACGGAATGTTTTCTGCTTATTTTTAAATTTTTTGATTTTTAAATTTTACGTTTGGCAATGATTAAGAAAACCTTAATATTATTAACCTTTGCGTTGTTAATCTACGCCACTATCGCGTGGGAGCAATTTCAGGGAATTGCCGCCGGCATCGCAATTATTCTTATTGGAATGATGTTCCTCGAAAAAGGCTTTCGCAATTACGCCGGCACCTCTCTGGAAAAAATAATTAAAAAAAGCACTAACAAACTTTACAAAAGCATTCCCGTAGGCATTGTTACAACCACGCTTACCCAATCGAGCGGATTGATTTCCGTAATTGCGATTTCGTTTTTGAGCGCGGGGCTGCTGGATTTACGCAGCGGCATTGGAATCATCTTTGGCGCCAACCTCGGCACAACCACCGGCGCGTGGCTTATTTCAATCTTCGGATTGAAGATTAAAATTTCAACGTTTGCCATTCCTACGCTTGTTGCCGGAACAGTTCTCTTATTGAGCAGAACAAAGAAAACGCGCAGCGTTGGGTATTTCCTTGCGGGTATTGGATTTTTGTTTTTGGGAATTTCCTACCTTAAGGAAAGCTTCGAAGCTTACAAAAACGGAATTGATTTAGCCCGCTACGCAATGACGGGCTACAAAGGGCTGATTGTTTACACTCTAATTGGCGTGGTTATTACCGTCCTCACGCAATCGAGCCACGCTTCCCTGGCGTTAATTTTAACGGCTCTTTCGACGGGGCAGGTTACTTACATTAACTCTCTTGCATTGGCTATCGGCGCGAACATCGGAACCACAATAGTGGCTGTAATAGCTTCGTTTAACGCTTCAGCCGACGGCAAAAGGCTTGCCGCCGCTCACGTTCTTTTCAAATTTATTACGGCGGTAATTTCTATTGCCTTCATGTCTCAAATTAATTTCCTTGTCGATTTCATCGCCGCGAAAGTTGGCATTGCCGCAAACGATTACCTGCTAAAGCTTTCCCTATTCCACACGTTGTTTAATACAATCGGGCTAATAATAATGCTGCCGCTGGTAACGCCGCTGGTTAAAACTTTGCAAAAACTAATTAAAGAAAAACCCGACCCTGACATCGACATGCCGAAATACATCAGCAATTTAACGGGCAAGTACTCCACCGC
>JALWSN010000239.1:0-296 GCA_027080245.1 Ignavibacteriales bacterium
ACCAAGTTTTCTATCTCTTCGATTTCTTTTCCGGGTTTAAATTTCTCTTTGCTTAGTTCGTAGTTCATAAACGAATTCAGGTCGATGCTGTTCCCTTCAATGTTTGACGAATAAACGGCAGAGGCTTTGGTGAGGTAATCGAAATCTCCGTTACCCTCCGAAAAATCAAATTCCGCAAGGAGACGGGGGATTTCATTCCCGATAATTTCCAGGTATTCGGGAAGGTATTTTCTTTCGGAAACATGCATTGGCCTGAAAAGTTAGTTTCTTTCAAAGATAATCATTTTCAATGACAT
>JALWSN010000239.1:306-1581 GCA_027080245.1 Ignavibacteriales bacterium
TTCTCAATTGACCTATCTTCAAACCTTTCTGCCAATACGCCGTCACAAAACCTGTTATTCCGAATAAATGCAGATATAAGTTTTAACAATGTTACCGTGTCTCTATTATTGTAATCCTGTTTTTCAGCAATTCTTTTTCCTTCTCCCCAATCAGCCCAGTCAAATATTATCAATAGATTTAACTCATCTAAAACTTTTTCCACTTCCCAAACTATCTGATTCTCAACAGAAGGCATAATTTTAAAGTTTTTTAAATTTTCAGAGTCTTTCGCAAAACCGCCTTTGGTAGCAAAATTTTCTGTCCTTTCTATTTGGGGAATTAATTTAAAAAGCCTGTCCCATTCACTTTTAGATAGTTCATTGATAATTGTGGGGATACTTTCCAGCTTAGTATACATTTTTTAAGATTTTTAATCTCTGGTTTTTTTGAATGAGAATGAAATTTGCTTTAACTATTTCTATTTTTCAATCTTTCGACCACAATACTAAGGCATTGGCTAATTCTTTCTCAAACAAGCCCTTATCGGCCTTATTTTGTAACCATTTGGCTATCCAAATAAAATCGATAACATTTCTCTTATTTGGCAAAGTTGAAGGTAATACATATACAATTTCTATTGCTGAATTTTTCTTTACAATGGCAAACTCTCTATCTAACAGCCCCAATACTTGTAATTTGTTTTTCAAATGGTTATATTTTTTCTTATAAGTGCTAACAGAGGATATTTTTAAAATTCCTTCCAATATTTTTTCGGTTCCAATTTCTTTTGAAACAGACAGGTATTTATCTTGTTTTACATTTATTGATTTTGTATCCGTTTTAAATTCAATAAGATAATTTACTGAATTTTTTCCAACAGCAAAAAAATCAACCTTATAAGATCGGTCAGCCTGATTCGTTTTTTCAAGTTCAGGTTTTAAAGTTCCCAATCGAAGCGGCAACTCCGGAATAATTCCAATAATTTCAGTTTTAAAGAAATCCTCTAAAATTTGCTTTAAATAAAATCCAATAATACTGTCTATCCTGGTTTCAGCCTTGTATGCAGGAAGTTTCTTCCAATCAATTATCATTTCGAAATAATCTTTCCAGTTCATAGTCTTTTACTTTTATTGATGAATAGAGTCCTTATTTTCTCCCTAATAACATATTCAGAAATTTGAAAACGCCGGCAATGTCTCCGGCCTTTCCCTGCATTTTTCCCTCCCGGTACAAAACAAAATTTCCCTCCTCAAACATAATGCAAAAGCCTGTTTTTGTAAGGGCACCGGTTTTTA
>JALWSN010000240.1 GCA_027080245.1 Ignavibacteriales bacterium
AATTGAGCCGAGCGTTAAATTCTCGAATCCCGGCGAATTTAACGCGCCGGATTTTTACCTCTCACTCTACGACACAATCGCCGCGTTCGATCATTTCACGCATCAGTTAATAATAATTAGCAATGTGGACGTAAGAAATTTCCCTTCGCTCCAAGAGGCTTACGCCCACGCTAAAGAGAAAATTCTTCAACTCAACAAAACTCTCCGCAAAGCGGCTCTTTATTCGTTAGAATTTAAATTCCAAAGCGAATTTGAACGCAACAAAGAATCCCAAGAATTCCTTGAAATAGCGCGCAAAGCCAAGCGAAGCATTTACGAAGGAGAGGTCTTCCAGCTTGTGCTTTCCAAAAGATTTGGCGCTTATTTCGAGGGCGATCCAATTAACATCTACAGAGCTCTGCGAATTTTAAACCCCTCGCCTTACATGTATTTTTTTGAACTCGAAGACAAGCTAAAAATAATTGGAACTTCGCCGGAAGATTTGCTCCGCGTGAAAAACAGAAAGGCTACAATCCTGCCAATTGCCGGCACCCGTAAACGCGGCGGGGACGAAAACGAAGACCTAAAGCTTGAAGCCGATTTACTGAACGACCCCAAGGAAATTGCCGAACACACAATGTTGGTCGACCTTGCCCGCAACGACCTCGGACGAGTTTGCAAATACGGCAGCGTAAAATTGAAAGAAAGTTTTAAAGTGCACAGGTTTTCTCACGTAATGCACGTGGTCTCGCGCGTGGAAGGCGAATTAAGGGACGACCTCGATTGCATCGACGCCTTCAAATCGAGTTTTCCGGCAGGCACTGTTTCCGGCGCGCCTAAAATCAGGGCGGCTCAGTTAATTAACGAATTCGAATCCATTAAACGCAACATTTACTCCGGCGCAATAGGCTACATTGATTACAGCGGCAATCTCGATTTGTGCATCGCCATTCGAACCCTCTTCGCCAACGGAAATAAAATTTACTGGCAGGCTGGCGCGGGCATTGTCGCCGACAGTAAAGCGGAATCCGAACTGATTGAAATTAACAACAAATCCGCCGCTTTGGCGGAAGCGTTAAAAATTGCGGAGGTAATTGACGATGATTTTAGTTATTGACAATTACGACTCTTTTACTTTTAACTTAACTCAACTTTTGGGCGAACTTGCCAAAGATGTGCAAGTTAAAAGAAACGATGAAATTACCGTCGGGGAAATCCGCAGTCTGAATCCGAGCGGTATTGTAATTTCCCCCGGTCCGGGCAAGCCGCAGGAATCTAACGTTTCCCTTGAGGTAATTACGGAACTTGGGAAAAGCCTGCCAATATTGGGCGTTTGCCTTGGTCATCAGGGAATAGCCTACGCATTCGGGGCGAAAATTAACTACGCCCCCCGACTGATGCACGGCAAAGCTTCGCAAATTATTCACGACGGCAAAACTATCTTCAAAAATATTGAACAAAGATTCCGCGCCGCAAGATACCACTCGCTTGTGGTCGACGAAAAAACTTTGCCTGAGGAACTGGAAATTACCGCGCGGACGGACGACGGCATAATAATGGGAATCCGCCACAAATACTACCCCATCGAAGGCATTCAATTT
>JALWSN010000241.1 GCA_027080245.1 Ignavibacteriales bacterium
CGAAAGCATTGGCATTTTAGCGTGCCTTACGTTTGGAATTACGCCCAGACTTTCAACCGGAATGTGCATTCCGTATTGCATGTTCAACGTCATTACAATCATCTTAAGCGTTCCAAGGGATAATTTTGGAACAATGGGATTTGCGGTTCCGTTAATTACGGCAAGGATATTTACGCTTCTTCTATTTAAAATATTCTTGTAAGCGTTTTCGGGAATTACGATTCCCAAATCTATTTTGCCTTCGTCGACTAATTTTTGAATTTCGTTGTAATTGTTCTCGTAAGCCGTAACGTTGTACATTTCCGAAGCGTTAATATTAAAAATTACGGACCGGCTAAGCGGGGAATGGTCCAAATCGCAAATGGCTGTTTTAACGCCGCGCGGTTCGCTTTTGTAATACATTCCCGCCATCATGCTAAAGAACAAGATTAAAGCAAGCGTAATTAACACCGTTCGTAAAAGCAAGAACCCAATCATCTGAAAAGGATTCATTTTGTTCATTTGTTCTCTCCTTTACGATTAGGATTTTTCAATGTAAAGTAAACGTTCATTCCGGGCTTCAGGAAGCCGTTTTTATTTTGAATTTTAACCCTTACGGAAAACGACCTAACGTCCCGCTGATCGCTTGCCGAGGTGGGCGTGTGGGTGGCAAAATCAGCCATTGGAACAATTTGCACAACTTTGCCCGAAATCTTTGAGCCGTCGCCAACGCAAGTTAAGTTAATCTTCTGCCCAAGATTAATTTGGCTGAGGTAAGTTTCCGGAACGCTGAAGCGGGCGTAAGTAGCGGAGGTATCCGTCACAATTACCACGGGCATTCCCGGAGGCATCATTTGTCCCACTTCAAGAACTCGAACGTTCACAACGCCGTTAATAGGCGAACGAATTGTCATGTCCTCCAGTTTGGCGTCCAGAGCCGCTAAATTATCGCGTAAAATTTCGTAGCCGGTTTCAACTTCGTCCAATTTTTGTTTTGGCACAGCGCCGGCGTTGTAAAGATTTCTTACTCGTTTCAAATTAACTTTTACGTTATTTAATCTTGCCACAAGCGCTTTGCGGCGCGCCAGCATTTCTTTTGTGTCCAATTGAGCCACAACTTGATTTTCCTTAACGTAATCCCCTTCGTCAACGTAGATGTCGGTAATTTTACCAGGCATTCTTGTGGTTACGTTAAGTTGGGTGCATTCAATGTATCCGTAAAAATCGCTTGTTTTTTTAACGGGCTGATTGTCGCAAGCCGCGGCAAGCAACAACAAAACGGGCAGTAAAAATTTTATTTTGGATTTCATGATTTTCACCATATCCTCCTTAATTATTGAGAGTTAAAGAATATTCAACTTTTAGAACAAAACCGTAGTCGGTAAACCAAGCGTTCTTTCTGTAAAAAGTTACGGGCGTATGAACGCTGAATCTTAAATCCGTTCTGTAGTAAAAGGCGAGACCGGCAAAAATTTGAGCGAAAGCGGACGAGCTATTTTTTACCGCGGCGCCCCCGACCGAACTTACGAATTGATTTGCCGCTATTAAACCGGATTCGAGCGTAAAATTTCCGTAGAAAGTATTTAAATCCTTTTCCAG
>JALWSN010000242.1 GCA_027080245.1 Ignavibacteriales bacterium
CCGTGCAAAGAGCTGTCGCTTTCGTCAAGGTAAACTTCCACATTTTTCAATTGAACATTTTCAGAGTTAAAAACTTTCCCAATTTCATTTTTATTAAAGGCGCTGACGCGCGTAAAAATTGTGGAATCAATTGGCAACTTTACTTTAGCCCAGTAGTGAATGTACATATTGCCGGAATTGTCCCCATGAATTGTGGTAACCTGTTCGTAGTTAATGCAGCCGCCTAAAAACAGACTAACCAATAGAATCTTAACGAGATTGTTTTTCATCTAATAAATTTAATTTAGCGTTTAATTTGTTAAAATTTTAACCGATGCTAAAATAACCAATTTAAAACGCTTTGCAACTTTTTGCAGAATTTATTTTACAATATTCTCTAAAAAGTAAAAATTTTGTGTTATTTTTAAGGATGATTTAAAATTATTTTTCGGAGAAGGAAATGCCAACGTACGACTACAAATGTTTGGACTGCGGATACCGATTTGATTTCTTTCAAAAAATTAGCGACGAGCCTTTAACGGAATGCCCCAAATGCGGCGGAAAAGTAAAAAGGCTAATTGGCGCGGGATTAACTCCCATTTTTAAAGGGAACGGATTTTACCAAACGGATTACAAAAACAACGGCAACGGCTCTAAAACTTCCGTTGTAAATAAAAACAAAGAAAACAAAACTAAAACAACAACGGCAAAAAGCGCCGAAGCAAAATCCAAAGACTAACGAGGAATCGGACGCTTTTTAATCCGCTCTCCTTTTCCGCTTTAATTAAAGCTTATTTTATTTTGTAAAACATTGTTAGAATAAATTTTTGCTAATTGTAAAAAATAAAATTCTCCGTTTCCTATTTTAGAATACGTTAAACGCGAACAATATGTTAAATTACGACGTAATAGTTATTGGCGGCGGTCACGCCGGAATTGAAGCGGCTGTGGCGCCGGCTAAAATGGGCTTGTCCGTTGCAATGATTACAATGGACAAAAACGCAATCGGGCGAATGTCCTGCAATCCCGCAATAGGCGGCAGCGCCAAAGGGCATTTGGTTCACGAGGTTGACGCCCTCGGCGGCGCAATGGGAATTATTGCCAACAGAACTGGAATCCAATTTAGAATCTTAAATCGCTCCAAAGGTCCGGCGGTTTGGGCGGGGCGTTGCCAATCGGATAGAAAACTTTACTCGCAAGAAGCTCGCAAATTTGTTGAATCTGTAGATAACCTTGAAATAATTGAGGATTCGGTAATTGAAGCAATCGCCGAAGGGGGAAAAATTCAAGGCGTTAAAACCGCCGCAGGCATGGAAATTTCCTGTAAAGCTCTGATTGTCGCTTCGGGAACGTTCCTTAACGGCGTAATGTACACCGGCACAACGCCTACTATTGGCGGCAGATTCGGAGAGCCGGCGGCTCACGGATTGTCTGAATCCTTCTTCAAAATGGGATTTAAAGTGGCGCGATTAAAAACAGGCACGCCCCCCAGATTGCTAAAAGACTCAATAGATTTCAGCGTAATGGACGAACAGCCGGGCGACGAACATCCCGAACCATTTTCACTTAGAACGCCAATCGACGAGTTCCCTTACCAGC
>JALWSN010000243.1 GCA_027080245.1 Ignavibacteriales bacterium
TGCCGAGCGTGCCCACACAAATTATCGTTCAAGGCATTTGTTGAGCAACGATGAAACTATTGCTGTGGACGTCTTCCTGAGCTTAATTAAAGCCGGCTCGGAAAAGTTTATTTATGTGGGTGTGTATGACGTTAGCAGAGAAGAAGAAGTTAAAACTGCGCTTGTAAATACTGAGGAAAAGTACAAGGCAATAGTCGAGAATATTCAAGACGGACTAATAATGATTTCCGACTTTAAAATAATTCTTGTAAATAATGCAATCATCCGAATGTTGGGCTGGGAAAGGAAAGAGATTATTGGACAACATTTTGAAAAATTTGTAGCACCCGACGATTTGCCAAGAATAAGAAATTATTATTTGAAAAGATTAAATGGCGAAAATGTTCCTAAAGAATACATTGCAAAACTGTTACACAAAGACGGCTCGTACGTAACGGTTAATAATCACCTCGGAGTTTTTGAAATAGGCGGTAAGCGTTACACGATTGGAACGATTAAGGACATCACACAAACTTACAAAGCCCAAAAAGCTCTTGAGGAAAGTGAAAAGCGTTACAGAGAGTTGTTCGAAAACAACATTCTGGGAATTTACAGAGCTGATCCGGAAGGTAATGTAATTATTGCCAACACAGCTTTTGTGAGAATGTTAGGGTGTGAATCTTTAGAAAAATTAAAGGAAATAAATCTCGCAGATTTTTATCCTTACAAGAGCGATAGGGAAAAATTTAGAAACAGTCTTTTTGAAAATGGCGAAGTAAAAGGTTTTGAATACAAACTAAGAAAAAGAAACGGCTCGATTATTTTTGTTAGGGAAACAGCTCACGTAGTAAAAGACAAAAACGGCGAAATTCTTTATTACGAGGGAATTGTTGAAGACATTACTTTGATGAAGAAAACCCTTGAAAGATTAAGAGCCAGTGAGGAAAGAAGCGCAAAAATTATTGAAGCTATTCCCGATCCTATTTTTGAACTTTCGCCGGTGGGACGAGTGCTCAATGTTAGAAATTGGGAAGTGTTTGGTAACGCAGAAGATGTTAATGAGTACATTGGCGAGTTGTTTGAAAACTTTTTACCGGGAGAAAGAATCCAAGAATTTCGTGATGCTTTTTCAAAAGCGTTTGCTACGGGCGAAATTACAAGTATGTTAGTTTCCTACGACGACGAAGAAGAGGCTTCGCATTTTGAGTTAAGGTTTATTAAAATTGACAACGACCTTGTTCTTGTGTTAACGCGTGATATTACAGAGATAGTGGAGTATGAAAACGCTTTAATTCAAGCTAAAGAAGCGACGGAAAAAGCAAGCAAAATGAAATTTGAATTCCTTGCTCAAATGTCGCACGAAATACGAACCCCGCTTAATGCAATTTTGAGTTTCAATCAATTGATTGAAGAAGAATGCAAAGACAAGGTCTCAGCAGAATTTTACGAGGCGTTCGCAAGCATTAAGCGAGGTGGCAACAGACTATTAAATACAATCGAGCTTATTCTCAGAACTTCACAAATGCAAGCAGGCATTTACGAAAAATACATTGAAGTTTTTAGCTTGGCTTCAATTTTGGAGGATGTTATTTCCGAAC
>JALWSN010000244.1 GCA_027080245.1 Ignavibacteriales bacterium
AAGGAAGTGGGCGTCTTGAATTAGCAACCTGGTTGACGGGCAAGGCACACCCGCTTGTTTGTCGCGTTTTCACGAACCGGGTTTGGATGCACCTGTTTGGCGAGGGAATTGTTCGCTCGGTTGATAATTTCGGCATCAACGGCATCGCCCCTTCGCATCCCCAATTACTGGATCAGCTTGCGGTTCAATTTAAGGAAAACGGATGGTCGCAAAAACATCTCGTTCACGCAATAGTTCTGACCAAAGCGTATCAGCGCTCTACTGCCCCTAACAAAAACGCATTTCAGAAAGACCCCGAAAATTCGCTGCTCTGGAGAGCGAATAGGCGACCTCTTTCTTCGGAACAATTGCAAGATTCGTTCATGTTGTTTCAGCAAAAAATAGATACAAAACATGGCGGTTCAACCGTCACGCACTTGGGAAAAATGGCTGTTGATAACAATAAAAAAGTAAAGGCAAAGCGTGCTGATTTATATATTGACCGCCGAGCAGTTTACCAGCCGGTGATTAGAAACCGGTTAGACGAAATTCCCCGGCTATTCGATTTTGCCAACCCGGAAATGGTTGTCGGCAAACGCAATGCAACCAACGTCCCCGCGCAGGCTCTCTATCTACTTAATAGCCAGCAAGTCCGTCAGACATCTGAAGCATTAGTCGAACAAACTTTCGCCAAACATGGAGTCGGTTCTTATTCCGGAGGCGGCGGTGACGGCGGCGATGGTCTCGGATTTTTGATTTATTTGATATTCAGCGAATTACCGCCGCAAATTTCAATTCCCTTAGTTATAGGAATTATTGTTCTGCGACTTTATTTACATAAAAAGAAAAGATCTGACGGTAAAACAGTTGTTTCTTCACCCGGAATTCAGGCAAGAACGGCAAGACACAATGAAGTAGAAGCATACATTATTCAATTGAAAAGTATAGACCCTAATTTTTCAAAAATTTTATTTCTCGATTTTGTTTCATCAATTTTCAATAAATATTATACCTGGTACGGAACAAGCGAATTTAAAAATCTTTCTCCTTTTTTAAGTTCTGACGAAATAAAAAAATCCGCAAATTTAAAAACCGGACAGCGAATTACCGAAATTGTTATCGGAAATATGCGTATCAGCGAAATTAACTTTTTGCAGGATGTTATAGGTATATCAGTTGATATTGAAGCAAATTATACTTTGGATATAATGGGTAAGAAAACACGTTATGTTTTAACGGAGAGGTGGTATTTTAATCGAAAAAAAGATGTGCTTTCTGCTGAACCCGAAAAAATGCATAAACTTGCTTGCCCGAATTGCGGAGCACCGGCTGATTTTACCGATAACGGAGTTTGTCAAAGTTGCGGAACAAAAATTAATCAGGGTGAAATGCAATGGTTTGTTAAAAAACATAAAGTTCTGAGTCAGGAAGTTTTCAGAACCAAAGGTTTGGCTCATTACGAACCCGAAAGCGGTACAAGTCTGCCGACAATTTATCAAAGCAGTATAACAACTTATGCGGCACAGTTTGCACAAATGCATAATTTGGATTGGAACTCTTGGCGACATACTTTCTCGGATAAAGTAGTTAAAGAATAC
>JALWSN010000245.1 GCA_027080245.1 Ignavibacteriales bacterium
CCGGGTTCTAAAATTACCGTAAAAATTACTTTTGAAAATGGCGAAGCGGTAATTGCGGTTAACGACGCGGGACAGGGAATTCCCAAAGAGCACATCGGGAAAATTTTCGAGCGGTTTTACCGCGTAGACAAAGGGCGCTCAAGGGAATTGGGCGGCAGCGGACTCGGGCTTGCGATAGCCCGCTGGGCGATAACGGCTCAGGGCGGAAGATTGAGCGTGGAAAGCCAAGTCGGCAAAGGCAGTTCTTTCAAAATTTTTATGCCTCTGTCCTGATATTTACCTGCGGAAGCGGGAAGCGTTCAAAACAAAATGAACGCCGCATTTCTGTTTGACGATTTCTCTGACGAAATGTTTAAAGGTAAATCGGGAATTTCAGAGGTTCTTAATTCCAAGAAGAATAAACAAATTTCAAAACAAAGGAAAAATTTCCGATTAAAAAATTTGCTAAAGGGAGTTAAAAGCAATGAACTTTAAAGTAGTAATTACAATGTTTTTAATTTTTACAGGATTTACCGCGCGCTTGATTTTAGCGCAGAACGAAGAAAAAATCGTTCTTTCTTTCGAGAACGTAAAATTAGGCGGGCTGCCTAACGGCTGGAAGGTTGAAGGAACAAATCAAAGAGGGCCCTTGGCAACTTGGGAAGTAACAAAAGACAAAACCGCTCCTTCGGGCGAAAAAACTCTTACCCTGATTTCGCCTAATCACCACTTTGGCGGCGCTTTCAACTTGTGCTGGACGAAAAACATTCTGTTCAAAAACGGCGCTATCAGCGTAATGTTCAAAGCCAATAAAGGCGAGGAAGACGAAGGAGGCGGAATTATTTGGAGAGCAAAGGACAAAGGCAATTATTACGTGGCTCGTTACAATCCGTTGGAAAACAACTTTAGGGTTTATTACGTAAAGAACGAAGTTCGTAAAATTCTGGCAAGCGCGCGGGTAAAATTGCCGGCTGGCAAATGGCATAAAATGAAAATAATTTGCGACGGCAATAAAATTCAGGGGTTTTTAAACGGAAGAAAATACCTTGAGGTTAAAAACGGCGTTTTTCCCGAAGCCGGCGGCGTAGGGCTTTGGACTAAAGCCGACGCGGCAACTTCATTCGACGATTTTACGGTCATCAAAAGAAAATAAATTTAAAAATGAGAGCGCTTTTATTTAAAACTTAGCGGGTTGAAAAATGAAAAAACTATTCGGAATTTTTTTTGTGGGGATCGCTTTATTTTTAACCAACGGAATTACAAACGCGCAAACAAGTTTGCCGAACGTAATTCACGCTTACAGAATTAACGAACCGATTAAACTCGACGGAAGACTTACGGAAAAAGCCTGGGGGCTTGCCGAACACATTTCCAATTTTACCCAGCGGGAATTGAACGAGGGAGCCCCCGCTACCGAACGCACCGAAGTCGCCATTCTTTACGACAAAAATAACCTTTACGTTGGGGTTTGGTGCTACGACGACGAGCCTTCGAAAATTGTGGCGGAAAAAATGAAAAGGGATTTCGATTACGGCTCGGAGGACAATTTCAAATTTATTATCGACACTTACAACGACAGGCGAAACGGCTATTTGTT
>JALWSN010000246.1 GCA_027080245.1 Ignavibacteriales bacterium
CTCAGTCTCTAAGTCACTCTTTCTCTTAGTTAATCAATTTGTTCTTTATTTTGGGGTTTCAGAACATTAGTTATTAAAATCGACAATGCGCTCTTTACTTGGAAATGAAAAACGGTATCACGATGCACCCACCCAACAATTAATTATTTAGGTATGTCTTCCGTTGTGGGCGCAAGCGCAAAACGGACTTCAGGAGCCGGGTAAGATGTTAGAAAAGCAAAACAAACCAATAACCAAGAACAAAAAAATCAAACCATTTCTTTTACTTCGCAAAGGTCGCATTCAAATTGAATCGTCACGTGATTAATGCCAAATTCATGACTTAAAATTTCCTTAATCTTGGAAAGGATTTTGTCTGTTTCGCTAATTTTCAAATCAGGCGTTTCGGCGTGCGCTTCAAAATGAACGTCCCTTTCATCCAGCTGCCAGATGTGAACGTGGTGAATGTTCTTAATGCCGTCAATCGATTCGAGAACTTTTTTTATTTCGTTCAAAGAAATGTTCGGCGGGCTCGCCATCATTACTATTTTCAAAGCTTCCTTAAGGATTTCAAAGCTTTCCTTGAGGATGTAAACGGAAATTAAAATTGTAAGAACGGGATCGACCCAGTAGATTTTTTCGAAGTAAATTAACAATCCGCCAATTACCACACCAACGCTCGAAAGCGCGTCGCTTAACAAATGCAAGTAGCTCGAACGGATGTTCATGTTGCCTTTGGCTCCTTTGCGCAGAAGCAAAGTTCCAATTACGTTTGCCGCAAGTCCGATTAAAGCCACCCAAATCATCGTAAAGCCGGCTACGGGCTCGGGCGAAACTAACCTGACGAAAGCCTCTTTGAAAAGGTAAATGGAAATTGCCACTAAAACCGAAGCGTTAATAATAGCGGCAATAATTTGAGCTCTTTTTAATCCGAATGTGTATTTGAAATCCTTTGCTCTGCCGCTTAGTTTGATTGCAAAGTAGCTAATTACAATTGCCGCGCCGTCGCTAAAATTGTGCAGCGCGTCGGAAATAAGCGAAAGGCTGCCCGAAAGCAGTCCGCCTATCGTTTCAACCACGGTAATTATTATGTTCATTAGGAACGTTAGAAGCAAGCGCCCCTGGCTAATCTCGTCCTCGCGTTCGTGATGATGATGTCCCAAATTTAATCTCCTTAAGATTAAGCTAATTCTTTCGAAAAATATTTCTTTTTGGCAAATAAAGCAAAATTAACAAGACTAATCAACACGGGCACTTCCACAAGCGGACCGATAACCGTGGCGAAAGCGGCTTGAGAGTTAATGCCAAAGACCGCCACGGCAACTGAGATAGCCAGCTCGAAATCGTTGCTGCCTGCGGTAAAGGCAACAGTGGTAGTCTTTTCGTAAGGCGCGCCAAGTTTTTTAGCCACAAAAAATGTGAGGAAAAACATTATTGTAAAATAAAGAGTGAAGGGAATTGCCACTCTTAAAACGTCCAGCGGCAGCTCGACAATTTTTTCTCCTTTGAGAGAAAACATTACAAATATTGTAAACAATAAAGCGATTGGAGTGATTTTGGAAATTTTGTGAACAAATTTGCCGTGGTACCATTC
>JALWSN010000247.1 GCA_027080245.1 Ignavibacteriales bacterium
AAAGAAGCCAATCGACTGCAATTATTAAAATAATCCACATTAAAACATTTACACCGTGTTTAATTTTACTTTGAGTCATGGTAAGCTCCATTTTGTTAGTTCACCCTGAAATGTAGCTTTCACACAGAGACTTCTATTGTATTACAAATCTATTTTCCCCACGTTCTTAATAAAAGACCTGTTAAAATTCCAATAATAAAAATATAAAGCAATTCCACAGAATGAATAAAATATCCATAAATAGCTACAATAATACCTATTATTAAAATTGCGCGTATTAATATTTTACTTTTCACAATATTTTACTTGAAAATTTCCGCTAATTAATGAAAAATAATTAATGTCTTTAATAACCGCAAATCTCCAAAGCGTTACCCCCTTTACGTTTTTTCCAATTTTCCACCGCTGTTTTCAAGCTTTGCGTGGCGTAGCAATAGACGCAGCCCATCAGACAAGTATTTACGGCGCCAACGTCCTTGCTTACGGTGCAACGGCATGCGGCTCTTTGTCCTTTGTCCTTTTTGTACTCAATGTTCACGCCAAGTTCGTTTCTAATCAGTTCGTCGTCAATGCACTTGCCCGGCAGTACGCCGAGATAACTGTAATCTTTCGGCTCCGCGCAACTTTTAACCTCCATTCCGTATTTGTTCGCTACTTGAACTATTCGTTCCAACAACAATTCAATTTCTGAACTATTTTCTTGATTGGGGAAATAACCGACATTTAATTTGTTCAATCTCCGCAAAGTTTTTTTGTAATCGTCAACAATGCTAATTACAACCCTGCGCGTAAAGCCCGTAAGCCTTTTAGCTATTTTGCCGAAATTCGCAATGTGGAAATCCAAAGTAAGATTGTCCGTAAACAGAATCGGGTCGTAACGCCAAATTATTTTTCCGTTTCCAATCCGTTCGGAAAGCGCACGGAAAGTTTGAATTGCCGAATCCAGCGTAGGACGGTTCGGCTCGTAAATTCGGGGATAATTGTTAAGCGTGTATTGAAAATAATATTTGTAGCCGTGCGCATCGAGCTCGTCCAAGTATTTCAGCATCGGGCGGGGGTTGCGCGTCCAAAACACAATAACGTCAACGTTTTCCGGGCGCAGGTCAATCCGGGAAACTTGCTTTGGATTGAAAGGATTGGAAACTTCGCAGTAACCCGCCTTAACCCTGTTAAAAAACCATTTGAAGTAATACGCCGGAATGTCCGTCCGCCTGCTTGCCGAGATAATCATTGTAATAAATAATTTTTAGGGGGAATTACCATTTTGAATTCCTGCTTATCACATCACAATTACATCTCCACCCGGTTCAAACCATTTAGCGCGGCTACCCGGTAAGCTTCCGCCATTGTGGGATAGTTAAATGTGGTGTTGACGAAATACATCAGATTATTTCCCTTTCCCTTTTGCGACATTATCGCCTGCCCGATGTGAATAATTTCCGCAGCGTTGTAACCAAAGCAATGAATGCCAAGTATTTCAAGGGTTTCTCGGTGGAAAAGTATTTTAAGCACTCCCGTTGTGTGCCCGGTAATTTGCGCCCTTGCCAGATGTTTGAAGAAAGCCCGCCCCA
>JALWSN010000248.1 GCA_027080245.1 Ignavibacteriales bacterium
TAAGTTCCGAACGCTCGGCTGCGGCGCCGCAATGCGAATTGCGCCTTCGTTGGATTGCAGCAATCTGTAAGCCAATAAAATTGCGCTTAAACCGGAGCTGTCGCAATATTCCACTTCGCTCATGTCCACTACAAGCTTCTTAACTTCTTCGGAAGTAAGTAAAATTGTCAACTCCCCTTTTAAAAACCCCGAGATGGAAGCGTCCAATCGTTTTTCTCTTATTTTAAAAATCGTAACTCCGTTTTCGGTTCTGGTTTCAAAGTTTCCCGTCTCTTCCATTGTCACCTTTGTTTTTATTAAAAAATTAAAACATCTCCAACGAATTTAAAAAATTTTCGTAAGAATTTAACGGATTATTTTCCTCCAGCGGTAAAATAAAATTCCCGAAAATTTCAGCGCCTTTTTTATTGAACGCAATTTTGAATTTAGCTTTTGCCGCGCAACCAATGGCAAATTCAAATGAATTGTGGCTAAAGGACAAATCGATGTAAACGTCGTAGTCGTTCTTGCGCAATTCTGTTAAGAACTTTTTCGAAGGCGCGCCCAATTTTGTTTTGTCTTCTTCCGTAAAGGGCTTTAAGTTGAATTCAAGCAAATTTGTTCCTTCAAGCAAATCGCCCTGCACAATTAAAGAAATTTCCTTCCCAGCGTTTTTCAGAAATTCCACAATTTTAAGGCTTTGTTCAAACATTTCTTTCGATTGCGGCAGAAGGATTAAAAACTTCCGGGCTTCTTTTACAAAGCTGTTAAAAATAATCGGCTTTCGCTCCAGCGGTTTGAACCTTCTGACAAATATTTTTTTTGCAATCGCTTCTTTCAAATTGTTGAACATCATTCACCCAAAAGTTCAAGGAATTCTTGTTCGTTAATTATTTTAACTCCCAGCTTTTTGGCTTTGTCAAATTTTGAGCCGGGGTTTTCTCCAACCACAACGTAGTCCGTTTTAAAGCTGACGGACGAAACAAATTTACCTCCGCGCTCAATTATTTTTTCCTTGGCTTCGTTCCTGCTCATTGAATTTAAAGAGCCGGTCAAAACAAAAGATTTTCCCGTCAAGTTATTTAGACTCGTCAAAGGCTTTTGAGTTTCGAACCGCAAGCCGGCGGCTTTCAATTTTTCAATCATTTGCCTGTTGCGTTCGTCGCGGAAATAGTTAATTAAACTTTCGCTAATTCTTTCGCCAATGTCGGCAACGCTTTCCAATTCTTCCTTGGAAGCTTTCATTAATTTGTCCATCGAGCCGAAATGATTAGCCAATTTAAGCGCCACGCCGGCTCCCACAAATCTAATTCCCAAAGCGAAAAGCGCCCTGTGAAATGGTTGATTTTTGCTTTTCTCAATCGCAGTGAGGAGATTGTCCACGCTCTTTTCGCCCAGGCGTTCAATGGAAATTAACTCCGCGCGCTTTTCCTTAAGCGAGTAAATGTCGGGGAAAGATTTAAGAAAATTCAAATCCACCAGCTGGTCAACAAGAGATTCGCCCAACCCCTCGATGTCCATTGCGTTCCTCGAGGCAAAATGGATTAGCCTGCCTTTAATTTGGGCGGGGCATTCGCTGTTAACGCAGTAAATTCCAACTTCGTCGGCTGGATTGAAAACTTTCGAGCCGCAAACGGGGCAATATTCCGGCGGCTTAACAGGCTTGGATTCGGGACTTCTTTTTTCCTCAACAACGGCGGTAACTTTGGGAATCACGTCCCCGCCTTTCTCAATAACCACAGTATCCCCAATGCGGATGTCCTTTCGCTCAATTTCCTCAATGTTGTGAAGCGTTGCGCGGCTAATCGTAGAGCCGGCTAAGAACACCGGTTCCAAAACGGCTACCGGAGTAAGCGCGCCGGTTCTGCCAACCTGCCAAATAATATTGTTAAGCTTAGTTGTTGTTTGTTCGGCTTTGAACTTGAAAGCCACTGCCCAGCGCGGGGATTTTGCCACAGCGCCTAATTTTTTCTGCTGGGCAATCGAATTTACTTTAATTACCGCTCCGTCAATTTCGTAAGGGAGCTCTTCCCTGTGTTCTTCCCAGTAATCGCAAAACTCAAACACTTCCCGCAGATTTTTACAAAGCTTAAAATGCGGATTGACCTTGAAGCCTGCTTTAATTAAGTAATTCAAATTTTCTAACTGGGTTGAAACAAAATAATTCGAGCCAAGCAAATAGTAAGTAAAAATGTCCAGCGGTCGGGAAGCCACTATTCGTGGGTCCTGCAATTTTAATGTACCTGCCGTTGAATTGCGGGGATTGGCAAAGGGTTTTTCTCCCGCCTTCTCACGTTGCTCGTTAAGTTTTCTGAAGGCTTCAATTTCCATGAACACTTCGCCGCGCACTTCAAATTCTTCGTGGAGTTCGGAAGGTAAGTTTTCAAGCTTAACTTTTAACGGAACGGATTTGATTGTTTTGACGTTGTTTGTAATTTCCTCCCCCACCTTGCCGTCGCCGCGCGTGGAAGCCTGAACAAAAACGCCCTGCCTGTAAATTAAGCTTACGGAAACGCCATCAATCTTAAGCTCGGCAACGTATTCGTAAGGCTCGCCGTTTAGCCCTTCTTTTACCCGCCTGTCGAAATCAATTAATTCCTGCCGGCTGTAAGTATTTGCAAGACTTAACATTGGTTGCTTATGCTCAACGGGCGGGAATTCCTTCGTTAAATCCGAGCCAACGCGTTGAGTGGGGGAATCGGGGGTAATTAACTGCGGAAATTTCCTTTCCAGCCCTTCCAATTTTTTCAGGAGCATGTCGTATTCGTAATCGGAAATTTCCGGCTCGGCTTTAACGTAGTAGAGGTAATCGTGGCGGCGGATTTCCTCACGTAATTTTTCTATTTCCTTGCGGGCTAAGTCAACGTCTTGCATTGTTATTTGAATCTATTTACTATTCCGTTTTTGTTAATAATCAAAGTTTTAACTTTGCCTTTTGCGCCGTTAAATCTCAGCGTGTCGTCGTTCAAAAGGATTTTAATTCCGCCCGAGTTGCCAAGCACCAATTTGAAGATTCTTTCCGCTTTGAGCGTTTTAACGTGTCCTTTGAACATAATAAAATCAGTGGTTTTCAGGGAATCCCCGTCGAAATTAACTTTTACCCAGCAGCTGTCGGTGGCAATTAGCTTTAGTCGAACGCTGTCCACGGCGGGAACCGCTCGGGGCGTTACGGACTGAGAAGGAGGCGTTGGCTCCTCGAAACGGGATTGATTTTCCTTAACAATTTCGGAGTAAGGCTTTTCTTCAACCAGAATTTCATCCGAGCTTCTAAAAAAAGCGAGGTAAATTATTGCAGCCGCCACTACAATTAACGCTACAACCGAAGCGGGAACAATCCATTGCGGAGAACCGCTCGGCGAAGGAGCGGAAGAATGAGTTCCGGGCTCATCCGTAAATGTAGGCGGAACAGTTTCTTCTTCCCTCTTTACCGTCTCGGTTTCCGTTGCCTCGGGAGGTTTTTTGCCAGTTTTAATAGCGTCGTATTCGGCGAGAATCTCGGCGCCGTTAAGCCCAATGGTTTCTGCGTATTCCTTAATAAACGCGCGCATGTAAACCGGCGGCATCACGTCAAAATCCGCCTTTTCGATTGCTTCAAGATACTCGATCGAAATGCGCGTCTGAGCTTTAATTTGTTGAAGCGAAATGCGTTTCTTTTCTCTTGCTTTTTTTAGTTTTTCCGCAAATTCAATTAGAGCTTCGTTTTTCATTTTTAATAACCCGGATTAGTTTTAATTAATTTTGCCGCAAAAGCTCCGTCTATGCCGTGAATATTAGGAAACGTTTGCAAACAGCCGTTCTCGTCGAACAGAGATTCGTCCAGCCCCTCGATTTTTTTAACCAATTCAAATTCGGGATGCTCTTTCAGGAATTTTTTAACTATCTCAAAATTCTCGTCCGGTTCAATCGTACAAGTGCTGTAAACAAGAATTCCGCCCGTTTTTAAAATCTCCGCTCCTTTATTCAACAAATCGGATTGAAGATGCGTAAGATTTCTAATGTCAATTAGTTCCCTTTTCCATTTAATGTCGGGTTTCTTAGTCAACGTGCCTAATCCCGAGCAAGGAGCGTCAATTAAAACCCTGTCGAATCCTGTTTCGTCAAATTCCAGCGCGTCGATTGCAATGGTTCGAACGTTGTTAACATTTAGTCTGCTAAGATTTTTTCTTAAAATTTTCAATCTGCTTTCAAATCTGTCAACAGCCACAAGTTCGCCCTGATTGTTCATTAGTTCTGCAATGTAAGCTGTTTTGCCTCCCGGCGCAGCGCACAAATCCGCCACTTTCATTCCGGGCTTAGGGTCCAAAAGCTCGCAAGCAAAACCGGCGCTCTCGTCCTGAATTGCAAAATAGCCTTTTTTGAAATATTCCCAATCCGCAATATTTGAAAGGGAAGCTAATTTCAAAAAGTTCTTCAAATACTTGCCTTCGGTAAATTTCAGTTCCACCTTTTCAAGAAGCTTTTTCATTTCCTCCACCGACGTCACAAGCCGATTAACCCGCAACGTGATGCTTGGCTTTTGAAGGTTTGCTTTCAGCAGATTTTCGGTGAATTCCCTTCCGTAAATTTTCAGCCATCTTTTGACCAGCCACGAAGGATGGGAATAATACGCGCTCAAGAAAGTAACCTCATCCTCTTCCCTGTTAGCGTAGCGAATATTCTCTTTGTTGCGAATAATATTCCGCAAAACGGCATTGGTTAAATCCGCGGCTTTTTGCCCTTGAAATTTTTTAATAAACTCAACGGCTTCGTTAACGGCTGCGTAATCAGGCACACGGTCTAAAAAAAGAATCTGGTAAAGCGCCACCCGCAAAGTGTTTTTAATGTTAGCAATGCTCTTGGAAAATTGCCCTTTGTAAAATCCCGTTAAAATCCAGTCGATTCTGCCCATCCAGCGCACAACGCCGTGAACAATTTCAAAAAGTAATGCTTTATCCTGCCCGCTCAAAGAAGTGTTTTTTAGTTCGTGCTCAAGTAATTTATCCAAATATGCATCCGTTCTTCCAATTCTATTAAGAATTTTTACCGCAATGCCTCTAACGCCTTCGTACAAACTACCATTTTGTTCGATTTCTTTGTTCATTATGCCACTTTAGAATTTTAGAATTAGTATTCGAAAATAAAAAAAATAGTTGAATGATTCGCATCGATTTTACAAATCATTTAAAAATTAGTTCGGGGTTCCATGTCCTTTATTAAGTAGCGACGGGAACCTAGCCTGGTTAATTGCATGAAATATTCTTCATTAAAAACAAACAAAAAATAACCTTGCCCTAACCTATCCAAACGATTTTAAATAAACTTTATTTTTGCAAACCAAAAAATTATTTTGTTAATATTTTTTGCGTAAATTAGAAAGGGTTAAAAAAAATTATTTCAATTCGATAATAATAATAAAATGTTGTGATACAAATTACATTTGATTCAGGACACTTGATTTAAAATAAAGATATTGTATATTGAAATTAAAAATAAATAAAAAAAAAGGAGAAAAAAGAATGAAAAAATTTTTCTACGCGATTATTTTAGCCGGGCTCCTTAGCGGCTTAAATTTCGGGCAACATAAAGTAGATTTTGTTTTTAAGCTAAAAGTAAAAACGCCGCCGCCTGTCAGTTATTGGTTAACAATAACGGCGGATTCTTCCAGTTTTAACGAAGGGCAAGCTTACGTGGTTCCACCGTTTACTTTACCAAGCGCATTTTCAAAATTGCAGCCCGCTTACGACGCTGTTGTGGGAAGCGTATTTAAATTGGAATCGGGAGCGTTAAACGACGATTTGTTCCTTGAAATAACGCTCGACAGCCTCGACGCGGGGAAAGGAACTTACGTGCCGGTATTCGGAGACACGCTTTTTGTGCTCTTGAAAATTAAAGTTTTTGTAAACGGCAAACCTTACAGCGGAGAATACGTATTAAACAAAAACAAATACTTAACTTATTCCATTCCTAAAACACAAAAGTTTCTTACCTTCCTGAACTCTCTCGGACTCAAACCGGATGATTTGGGATTTGCTTTTGTTGGTAAAACTGGTTGGGACCCGGTTGGAATTTTCACCGAGAACACCAAAGATTCAATTAAATTCAAAGCCGTTCACATGTCCAAATTCGGAGGAGGACGCGGACATATTTCCAGCACAACGGGAGTTGAACTTAATTACCTGAAAGGCGTTCCAGCCAAGTATGAATTAGGACAAAATTACCCGAATCCATTCAACCCAACAACTAAAATTCGCTACTCCCTTCCTAAAGAAGGTTACGTTTCGCTTAAAGTATTCAATATTCTTGGAAGCGAAGTAGCCACTTTAGTTTCGCAAAATCAAAAGGCAGGCAATTACGAATTGGAATTCAACGCCTCTAATTTACCATCGGGGATTTACTTCTACACTTTAAGTTCAAATAATGTGACAATCACCAAGAAAATGATGCTTGTAAAATAATTGAACAAAAATCAGCCGCAGGGAACTTTCCCTGCGGTTTTATTTTTACTAATCAACAGGGGTTAACTATGAAAAAGCAGAAAGTAATCTTTTTATTAATGGCTGTTACGCTTCTATTTATTGGC
>JALWSN010000249.1 GCA_027080245.1 Ignavibacteriales bacterium
AACAGCGAAAAAATAAAAACTAATTTTTTAACCGAAATTGCAAAGGGCAAAAGTCTTGAAGAAAAACTGGTTAAGGAATTCCAACAGAATTCCATCGTTCAAACGTTAAAGCCCGAAACTGTAATTTCCAACGAGGGCGATAGCTGCTCTTATTTTACATTTGTCGTAAACGGCAGCGTGAGGGTTTTTAAGGTAAGCGAAAGCGGCAAAGAAATTACTTTGTACCGGCTCTACAAAGGCGACAGCTGCATTTTAACGGCTTCTTGCATTCTTAGCGCTTCGCGTTTCCCGGCTATTTCCGTAACTGAAACCGAGGTGGACGGAATTCTTGTTCCTTCGAATGTTTTCAGGGAATGGGTGGAAGATTTTCCCTTCTGGCGCAAATACGTTTACGATTTAATGGCTGAAAGGCTTAATTCCGTAATTACTATTGTGGAAGAAGTAGCGTTCAAAAGAATGGACGCAAGAATCGCCGAATTTTTGTTTGAAAGAGGAGAAAAATTTGGACTCTCTCTTTCGCTTACGCACAAGGACATTGCCTACGAATTAGGCACAGCCCGAGAAGTGGTTAGCAGATTGTTGAAGGATTTTGAAAAGAAAGGATTGATTACGCTTGAAAGAAGCCACGTTAACATTAAAGACTTAAACAAATTAAAAGAATTAATGTGACATTGTTACAGACTAACAAACAAGGAATGATTAAATTTGCAATGTCAAATTAATTCAGGAGGATCCAATGAAGAAAAACGTAGGTAGCGTTGACAAAATCATCAGATTGGTAATTGGTTTTGTTATTGCCATTTTAGGCATTATTTACCAAAGCTGGTGGGGTTTAATTGCCGTTATTCCATTCTTTACGGCATTCGTAAGCTGGTGCCCATTGTACGTGCCATTCAAAATATCCACTCGCAAGGAATAATTTTTTAAGATAAAAACCCCCACAACAAAATAAATATGGTTCCCTCTCTCGTTCAAACCAAAATTCCCCCTGAACGAGAAGGGAACCTTATTTGATTAGATTTTGAACTTTTTAGCGGTATTGTCGTTTTAAAGTGAACAGACTAATTTTGGCTTTAGCCACATTAAAAATCATCTCAAACTCAAAGAAAATGTGGCTAAAGCCATATTTTTTTCCATTCTTTGGATATACGTTGGCTAAAGCCAACGCCAATAGCGCCATTACCGGGATTGCTTCACTAAAGCCGCGATTTAACAGTATGGTTTTCCCAAAGAATCTTTTTAATAGAAATATTTCATTAACAAACGGATTCGGTAAGGCCATCGCTTGGAGACATCCGACAGCGTTAAGAAGAACAATTTAAATTGGGCTTTTCCAAAGTAATCTCCAAGGGAGTCCTTCGGACCTTAGGATAGCCCTATTAAAAAGTCAACACAAATTCAAAACTTTTGCGAAAAACTACAAATTTGTTTAAGGATATTATTTTGTGCTCCCTTTTTATTTTTTGCTTTTTTAAATAAATTTTTAACGTTTACCCCCTGCTCCAGTTTGAACTTCAAAGCAAACGGGAGCATCTTCTTGCTCCACTAATTTTCTAATTACATTTTGAA
>JALWSN010000250.1 GCA_027080245.1 Ignavibacteriales bacterium
CACGCATTTTAAACCCCAGCTTCCGAAGTTGGGCGCTTTTAATTACAATGTTTACACGGTTAATCCTTACAAATTTTCTTCTTACATTCAGGACAAAATCGAATTACAGTATTTGGTCGTAAATGTCGGTGTCCGTTTCGATTATTTTGAACCGGACGGAAGATATTTGAAAGATCCGAACAAAATAAATTTGCTGGATAATTTTATGCCTCCCTTCCCTGATTCTTTAATGGCAAGGGCAACGGCAAAATATCAGGTGAGCCCGAGGATAGGCATTTCTTATCCCATTACGGACAAGGGCGCCATTCATATTTCTTACGGGCATTTCTTTCAGATGCCGGCATTTGAAAATCTTTATTTGAACCCTAATTTCAGAATACCGTTGACCGGTGATTTCCCTGCAAACATTGGTAACACAATTGGAAATGCCAATCTTGAAGCGCAACGTACGGTAATGTACGAAATAGGTTTACAGCAAGCGCTGAGCAACGATATTGGTATTACGGTTACAGGTTATTACAAAGATATTCGAAATTTGCTGAGTACGGAAATTCACATTAAAAACAATTTTAGAAAGTTCGGCGAATTGATTAATAGAGATTTCGGTTCGGTTAAGGGCGTTACGATTTCCTTCACAAAAAGACCTGTCAACGGATTTGGCGCGACATTGGATTACACTTTTCAAATTGCAAAAGGTACGGCATCCGATCCGAACGAAGCGTTTGACAAAGCACAAGCAAACCCTCCTATTGAAGCAAATAAACAGTTGGTGCCGCTTAGTTGGGACAGGCGGCACCAGTTGAACTTTACACTTACTTACGGTAAGGCGGACGATTACACAATAAGCGCAGTAGGGCAATTGGGAAGCGGGCTTCCTTACACGCCCTCTTTTGAGAACGAAAGGACAGGCTTGGAAAATAGCGAGAACAAACCGACTTTCTTTAATGTCGATTTGTATTTAACCAAATACTTCAAACTGTTCGGCAAAAGCGCAATGGCTTTCGTAAAGATTTACAACCTTTTCGATGTTCCGAACGAGATTCAGGTTTTCGGGGATACGGGCAGAGCCGGTTACACATTGGAATTAACCCGCCAGCAGGAACAGCCGAGAGGTGTTAACACGTTAAAAGAATTTTTCACAAGACCGGATTTTTACTCTCCGCCAAGACAAGTTAACGCAGGTTTTACTTTAAGTTTTTAACGAGGATTCAGTATGAGAATAATAAAATTTCTTCCGCTTAATTTTTTGTTCGTGGTTATCTTTACTGCTTTGTTAAATCTTCAAGCGCAAGTGGTAGTGGATAAAAACAAAGGCGACCACAATCAAACGCGGAAAGGTTTTATGGACGGGAACTTGGTTTCCACCGTTTATTACAATTACGGTGAAATAGCTGATTGGAAAAACGAACCTACACGCAGCGGAGTTTGGCCTAAGGGTTCGGGGCATACTTACGTTGACGGCGTTGCCATTATTGTGCAAGCGGAAACAAAAGACCCGAACGGAAATGTAATTCACCCGCTTGAAAGTAACTATTACGAATTTACTCGTTACGACAGAGCTACCGGCG
>JALWSN010000251.1 GCA_027080245.1 Ignavibacteriales bacterium
CTTTTGATTTGCAGCCGCCAAAAAATCAACGAACTTTTTCGCTTCGTTCCCCAAATCTCCGATACCGTATTTGCCCGGCAAAGAAGTTGGATGCAACAAAATTCCCGCTCTTCTTTTGAATCTCATGTTTCCTCGCAATTTATTTTATTTTTTAATTTACTGATTAAAAGCTTTTCAAATTTTTACTCTTTTAATTTTTGCGCCCGCTTTGTTTAGGCGCTTTTCGATATTTTCATAACCCCTGTCAATTATTTCAACGTGGTCAACGGCGCTTTCGCCTTCGGCAATCATTGCTGCAATTACAAGCGCAATGCCGGCGCGGATGTCGGGACTAACCAAATGCTGCGCGCGCAATTTTGTCGGACCGTAAACCAAAACTCTGTGCGGATCGCATTGTGTTATTTCCGCCCCCATTATTATTAGCTTGTCAACAAAGAACATTCGGGATTCGTACATCCAATCGTGGCAAAGCGTAACGCCCTCGGCTTGAGTGGCGAGCACAATGTAGGGGCTCATCAAGTCGGTAGGAAAACCCGGGTAAAGCCCAACCCGCGCTTTATGAGAATTGGATTTCAACCGAGAAGTTTTAACTTCGAGAATGTCGGGCGCGGAAAAACTCAAATTCACCCCCAACTTGGAAAGGTGAAAGAAAGTTGAGTTCAAATATTTTCTTTCCGCTCCGCGAATCGTCAAACTACCGCCAGTAGCGGCCGCGGCGATTGCAAACGTTCCGGCCTCAATAAAATCGGGCTGAATTGCGTGCTTGAATCCGCTAAGCTTTTTTGCGCCTTTAATTTTAATTAAATTTGTTCCCGCTCCTTGAACTTCGCATCCCATTTTCCCAAGCGCCTCCGCCAAATCAACAATATGCGGTTCGCTTGCCGCGTTTTGAATTACAAGCTCTTCTTCGTTAAGCGCCGCGCCGAGCAAAATGTTTTCCGTTGCGGTTACCGAAGCTTCAATTAAGAAAACATTATTCTCCGCTTTGTTCTTCTTTTTGAGTTTGTAATTAAATCCGTCAAATTCCGCCACCGCGCCAAGACTACTAAAAGCAATTAAATTATTGTCAATTCTCCTTCTTCCGATTACGCAGCCGCCGGGCGGCGGGAACTCCGCTTCGCCGAATTGTGAAAGAATTGGGGAAACCAACAAAATGGAGGCTCGCAATTTGCCGGCGGTTTCGCCAATTGCGCTTTTCTCAACTTTGCCGCTAATCTTAACGCTGTTTTTCCCTGAGAATTCAACCCTTTTGCCTAATTCTTTCAGTAAATTCAACAAATTTTCAACGTCTTTAATTCGCGGTAAGTTTTCAATTTCGCACTCCTCTTCGGTAAGTAAGGTAGCCGCAAGAATTGGCAGCGCGGCGTTTTTGTTGCCCGCGGCTTTAACTTCGCCGCTTAATTTTAACCCCCCGGTTATTTCAAATCTTTCCATTTGTTTCCCCGATTATTTCAACTTCAAGTTCAAGATTCAGTCCTAATTTTTCTCTGGCGGATTTTCGAACAAGTTTAATTAATTTTAATACGTCCTCCGCGGTTGCGTTACCAGTGTTTTCAATAAACGCCGCG
>JALWSN010000252.1 GCA_027080245.1 Ignavibacteriales bacterium
AAGGTCGTTATAGCTTACCGCTTTGCATTTTTCCATAAGTTTAGAATATTCTTTTTCCCAATCTTCCCTTTCTTTTTCCTCGTGTATTAGCTTAAAAAATTCGTCGTAATGCATTTCTTCCTCCTTAATCTCTTTACTCCTTACTCATTACTCGTTACTTATAACTTCTTTAGCGCAATAATCACTTTGCTCGCGTCTTCTTTTTCGAGGAAAGTAATGTGACTTTTGCCGGTAGCGCGTTCGATAAACTTCCTCAAACCTTCCGGCGTTTTGCTTCGCGAGTTCTTGTGCCAAAGCCATTCGATAGTTCGCAATTGCTTTGGCGTGGCGTAATATTTGTCACGACCTTTCAACTCGGAATATTTCCCGGAATTTTTGCCGGCGGGCTTAAAGCCGAGTTTCTTTAATTTTTCAATTAAATCCTCGGCTTGCGTTATTGTTAAATCCTTGGAGCTTGTTACATCGTATGCGTTCAAAATTGCCGAATATTCCTCGTCTTTAAGCCCAAGCTGTTTTTTAGCGATGTGTATTTTTGCAAGTTGCGCTTTCGTAGCCATTTCAAACGCTCTCCCTATTCAAAATAAGGGCGGACTTCATGTTCAGCATTATTATCCCGTTGGCTTCCTCGAACGTCACGCCGGCTTTTTCCTTCGCCTCGCCAATCGTCATCCCTTGCCACATGTAGTCAAGGAACTCCTGCCTTTTTTCGCGCGGCAGCTTTGTGGCGGCAAGCTTGCATCTGGTCTTCCAGCTTATGCGTCTTTTCTTTTTGAGTTTCCCGCGCTCCATTTTTATCCCCCGTTATTTTTGACTTTTTGCTTTTACTTTAACTTCGTTTTCTAATTTTTCCCAGTCGATTTTGTAAGTGAATTTTTCCTCCTGGTCAACTTTTAATCCGATAGCCGCCAGTTTGTCGTCGGTTAATTCTTCCGAAGCATAATCGGCGAGTATATGCTCTTTGTCGATTTCCTCTTTCGTGCGAATGTATTTGCCGGAAAAGATTTTCTTAATCAGCTCGATTGAAGTTTTAACCGAATATTTCCTGTTCAATTGGTGAACCTTAGGCGGAGTGGTGCGGAAGCCTATTTCGCCCCAGGTAAGCTTTACGTTGCGATGCTTTGCGAACGCGCTTTTGTTCAGCATTGCGAACGCTTCCAATTCTTTTACCAGCATGTCTCTTTCGGTCTTTGTTTGCTTTGTGGCTTCCTCGAATTTTTCTTTGAGCTTGTTAATTTTTTCGTTCATTTCGGCTTCCTTGCGCGCAATGAACGCTTCGCGCTTGGCTATTTCGGCAAGGGTTTGGTTGGCGTCTTCAAAACTTGCTATTTTCATTTTTAACTCCTGTTTTAATTGTTTTTAATTAGTTTACAAATTGCCTTTAATAATGCTTTAAATGAAAAACCCGGGCGACGTTTCCATTTATGCGATACAATCGCATTACGGTCGCCTACCTTCATTTCAATGGTTGTTAGATTTCCCGTTGTTAAAATTGTGGCTATAATGTTTTTCATTTTATTGCCTCGTCTTTTATTTCCCGATAATATTTTGGCTTTAATTGCATCAATAA
>JALWSN010000253.1 GCA_027080245.1 Ignavibacteriales bacterium
TTAAACGTAACGTTCGGAAAACCCGCAATCGGATTGCCGTTTAAATTTAACGCTGTTACTTCCTTTGCGCCCGTTTTTTTGTTTTTAAATTTAATGTACCGCTTACCTTTCGAAATGTGATTCTTCGAATAACTCCCGTTCAGAGTTAAAGAAAAATATTCATTTACTTTTGCCGTTGCGGAAAGCTCGGCGCCAACGTGAACGGTTTCGTCCATGTTGCCCGTAACAGGCTGACCGAACCTGTCCACCTGTCCCTTCTTGACAATCTCGTTTTCAAAAAGCATGTAAAACAAATTCAACGACAAGTTTAATTTTTCTCTCTGCAAATTAAAACCCGCTTCAAAATCGTTCATTGTTTCCGGCTTAACCAACGGTTTGGAAAAATCGTAAGAGCCGTCCGCTTTTGTTGCAAACTGCGGAACCGCTCCCCCACTAGACTCTGCCGCGTCGTAATAATTTTTAAGTCTCGGTTCGCGTGTAACCCTTGCAAACGAAAAGTAAGAACTGAATTGTGGAGTAAATTTGTAATTAACTCCAAAGCGTGGATTGAAATAAACATCCGAAATTGAAAAATCGTTGTGAACGTATTTCTCGTTTGAAATTGAATATTTGTGGTAAGCTGCCTGCACTTCAGCCAACAAAGACAGGCTTTTACTCACGTTGTAATTTTCGTTCACAAATACGTTAAAAATATTTTTGCCTCCTTCGTAGTAATAATAACGGTAGTCCTTAGTTACGCCTGCGGGCAAATTCTCCGCGTAGTTAATGCTTCCCCAATGTTTAGAATGGTGTCTTCGCAGTTCAAGTCCCGTAGTTAGCACACCGTTTCCATGATTCCAGCTCAATCTCGGAATCCAACCCCATTGTGTATTTTCGACCATTGCCCTAATCAGAGCGTTAGTTGGAATTTTTGTTGAATCGAAACCGTTCTGTTTCAGGCGGAAATAGTCGTCGTAGTAAACAGACCACGAGCCGTCGTAATCGAAAAAGCCGTTGCCAAGCACAAGAAACAACGCCGAATTAAATTTAATGTTGTCGTTAAATTTGTATTCGTTCAACAATTCGAAATGCGGTTGGAAAAAGTTTTCAATTTCATCCGGTCTTCTCGGCGTAACCCAAGTGTATTTACTTCCGTCGTCTTCCCAATAGGAATAATTGGCTTTTCTCAGTTCTTTGTCTTTTATTGCCCACTTGGGCAAGCCTGTGTAAGCAAGTCCGTCGGCAATTGGTCCGCCGTAAAGATTTATTTGCGTTGTTAAATTTTTGTCGTAACGCACGGCGCTCAAATAATACGCCTTGAAATTCGTCCAGCTAAGCTGTCTGTAACCTGAGGACAAAATATTCGAAAGTCTGAAATAGAGCGAATATTTCTTGTCAATCAATCCGCTGGAAAAAGCGGCGGAATATTTCCTCGTGTTGTAACTACCGAGCGAAGCAGAAAGCTCAAAATTTCTTTTGTCTGAAAAAGGAGAAGTAATAATATTAATGCTTCCGCCAATCGCTGGGTAGCCGGTAACTCCTGCACCTGCGCCGCGCTGAACCTGCACAAGCCCCGCGCTGTTAAGAA
>JALWSN010000254.1 GCA_027080245.1 Ignavibacteriales bacterium
CCGTTTGAATTTTAAATTCGGGGCTTTCGATCAATTCGCATTGCAAAAGTTCCTCCACGGCTTCCAACATCGAACCGCTTGAATTAACGATTATTTTGGCAAGCTCTTGAACATAATCTTTGTCCTGAAGTTCCTCTAAAATCAACTGCCCCGAGTTTTGAATTACCGAAAGCGGATTTTTTAGATTGTGGGAAACAACGCGCAAAAGCTCGGATTTTTCGGCGTTGATTTTTTCAAGTTTTTCATTTGCCTGCTTAATTTCGTTAGTTCTTTCTTCAATTAATTTCTGAAGTTTTTTTTCTTTATTCTTAAGCTGGTAGTTTCTTACTTTTATCGACGCGGCGATCAAAGCAATTAAAATAATAATACCAAGAATCTTAAATAACCACGTTTGGTAAAAACGAGGCAACACTTTTAATTTCATTTTAACCAGTTCATCCCGGTTGTTTTCAGCGTTCAATTCCGCGGCTTCAATTTCGTAATCCCCGTTAGGAATATTTACAAGATTGTAGGCTCTATTATTTTCAAGAGTAATCCAATCGTCGATGTAACCTTTTATTCTAAACTTAATTTTAACGCTTGAGGGTTTGTAAAATTTAATGGCGGAAAAATGAAGCGTAACGTTGTTCTTATCGTTTGGCACCACAATAACCGAATCGTTTTGGTAGATTTTATTATTAACCGTTACCCTGTCGATAAAGACCTTATTGTAATTAAAGCCCAACTTATTGATCGAAGGCTCCACAGCCACAATCCCGTTCATTGACGGGAACAAAAGCGTGCCGTCACGCAATTTAACCGAGGCGCAATTGTTGTTGCCGTTAAACTCGTCTGTTAAGAGTCCGTCTTCCGTCGTAAAAACAGTATTACAAATTTTCGAAATATTACCCTCAAAAAAATCGAGCAATTCGCTTTTTTTAACCCGAGCAAGTCCCTTGTTCGACGGAAGCCAAAAATAGCCATCGTCGTCTTCCATTATTGACAGTACGGTATTACTGAACAATCCGTCTTTTTGTGTAATTAAATGAACTTTATTTTGGTAATAAGCGATCAATCCCTGCCCGTAGGTTCCAATCCACATTCTGCCCGTTTTGTCGAAATAAATATCGCCGCAGTTGTAAGTTTTAAAAGTGGGGGGCAATTTAAGTTCAAAAAATTTGTTGTTTTTGAAATAGGCGACGCCGTTGTTTGTGGTAACCCACAATGTGCCGTCGGGCGCTTGCGCGATTGCTTTAATGTGATTGTTGCACAAACCGTCTTTGGTTGTAAAAATTTTAAGCTTCCCGTTTTTAATGTAATTCAATCCCCATTTGGTTCCGATCCAGTAATTCAAACTATCGTCCTGAAAAAAAGCTAAAATGGATTTGTTTGAAAGCTTCCCGTTAAATTTCGCGGGGGAAAATCCTTTGCCGTTCCAGCTTGCTAAGCCGTTAAAATAACCGCCGCACCAAAATTTATTAGTTCTGTCTTCGTAAATAGTGAAAATGAAATTGTCCGTTAATCCTTGAAGTTTCGAAAAGTCCGAAATTTTGCCATTTGAAAATCTTAAAACTCCTTTGGTAAAAGTTCCCGCCCAAACTTCGCCGTTTTTCCTCTGGTAAATAGAGAAAAATTCGTTATCGAATCCACTTAACTTTATTCTGATGGGGAAAATTTTTCTCTCGGTAAACCTGAACAATCCTTTGTTAAAAGTCCCAACCCAAATATTGCCGCCCTTATCTTCAAAAACTTTTAGAATTGGCGTCCTCAAATCGTAGCGGTTAAAGACGCAATTAGAATATTCAAGATTAATGAACAACCCATTGTAAGCCGAACCAACCCACAATCTCTTTTTCGAATCGCTAAACAAGTAGGTAATTTCGTTTGAGCGGTAAATTGAAACGGGCTGGAAGCTAACTTGATTGTGCTTCAACAAATACAAGCCTGTGGAGCTTCCAATCCAATAGGCTCCCATTTTGTCGCTGATAATTGAATTAACAATCTTCCCCTCGAACTGTTTAATTTCGGCAAATTTACCGTTGCTTAAAACGTAAAGCCCATTTGTGGTTCCAACTAAAATTTCATTCGGGTTGTAGACATTTAAGGAGAGCAAACGAATTTGAGATGCCGGCGCGGGAAATTCTTGAGCCTTTCCATTGCTAAGCATTACTATTTTGGCATCGGCAGCAACCCAAAGTCGATTGTATCGATCGATTTTCAAATCGTTAATATTTTGCCCTACGATATTTGTCTTTGAAGAAAAATTAAAAAATTTATTGTTGTGTAAATAAAACAACCCTTCATTAAGACCCGCAATCCACAGCCCGCCGTTTTTGTCTTTTGCAAGCGCCCGAAACCTTTTAGGCAAAGGAATGTTGGCATTTTCCGAATTGTAAATAACGAAATCAAATCCGTCGAATCGTACCAACCCGTTCAATGTGGCAAGCCACAAATAACCGTCGTCGGTTTGGGCAATATCCTGAATAGAATTTTGCGGCAATCCATCTCTCGTTGTCCAATGCTTTACGACGAACTCAGCGTTAATGCCGGTCAAATCTGAATAACGGGAAATAAACTTGCTTTGAGCCGAAATAGAAACTCCGCTCCACAGGAGTAAAAGAGGAAATAGCTTTGTAAGCTTGCTCATTACAAAACAAATAAAATTAAAAGATATTTTTAATATTAATAAAATCTGATGTTAAAAGATAATTATTTATTTTTTAGAATTCAGCTCTATGTTTCTCAAAAAAATCGTGGAAAATTCATTTAATTGTAAAAACAAAAAAGGCGCCGAAACCGACGCCTTTGTAAAACCGTGAAATTTGTAATTGATTTTAATCTACTTCATTAAAACCATCTTTCTAACTTTGGAAAATCCGCCTGCGTTCAATCTGTAAAAATAAATTCCGCTTGGCAAATTACCGGCGTTAAATTGTACGGAATAATTACCCGGTTTTTGTTGAGAATTAACAAGCATTCTAACTTGCCTGCCCAAAACGTCGTAGATTTTTAATGTAACATTCAGAGGCTCTGTTAATTGCGTTTTTGCAACCGGCACGGAATATTCAATTGTAGTAGTGGGATTAAAAGGATTCGGATAATTTTGAGAAAGCGTAAATTTCTCCGGCAGCGAGTTCACATCCTCTTTAACGGCGGTAGTTTTATTTGGATGCAAATAGAGTCCCGTTCCCGTGCCAACCAAAAGGTCGTCGTAGTAAATGAAATTTATTTCCGTTCCAACGGGGTAACTGTAGAACAGGGACCACGAGGAAGCAGAAGCAGAGTGCAAGTAAATGTTATTGTTAACGGCAATGTAAATATCGCCGGTCGGAGAGAAAGTAATGGAGCGGGCAATTTTGTCATCCGGGCTAAAGCCGTAACTTGGAACAGCTTTCCAGTAAGTGTCTCCCACGGCTTTTTTGTAGATTGTCGGATTACTGCCGCTAACGTCCGTGCCGCAGGCGTACAAAGTGTCTTTAGGGGATTTAGCCAAATCGTAAATGGTAGCGGCAATTGGATACGAAGCGCTCGTGTACAAATCCTGTGTGACGGTCCAGCTTCCGGGCGAAGTCTCTTCCATTCTGTAAACTCCGTTAACGGTAGTGGAAAAGCTGGCATCGTGGTCTACGCCAACATAAAGAACCGTGTTACCGCCTTCCCTTGTTACAACAATGTCGTTAACGTCTATTCCGTCGGGAATAACCGAGCTTGTTATTTGCGTCCAGGTCCACGTACCGCCGCTATTTTCCCCAACGAACACGGCGCCGTAATGTTGGGTGGTTTCGTTGAAATCTTCGTCGTCGTAAAGTCCGATGAAAATTCTTTCCGTGGAAGAGCCGTGGTCGATTGCAATGGCGGAGATTCTCACTCCGTATGTCCACGTCCAGTGAGGGAAAGGCGAGCCTAATTCGGCGTCAAAAATTTTCGTCCAGCTTGCCGGGTCGCTTGCCGAGCCTCTGGCAGATTCGTACTTGTAAAGCTTTCCGCCCGTGTTGCCGGCGTAAGCCACATCCCCGCTTGTGTCGCTTATTGCCGTTGAGTAAGGGTAAGAATCTCCGTTCGGCCAAATAGGCGAGCTCCACGTTGGCGAGGATGTGTCGTAATCGTACACGTACCAGATTCCGGACTTCGAGGCTACAAAAGCCTTGGATTTGCCTTTGTTCATTCCTAGGGCTTTAACCTGCACGGCCTGAATTCCGTCGTTTGTTTCCGTGGTTGAATTGGTGGCGAAATCATAGATACCCATTCCCCAGTCGGTTCTAACGTAAGCATATGCCGGGTGAGCGGGATCACCTTCGATGGCTCCGTCGGCTCTGCCACTTCCAAATTTCCAGGTAGAGCCTTTGTCCCCGCTTGCAACCCTGCTGTAGTAGATGTAATAATTCGAACTACTGCCAACAATGGAGAAATCGCCCCTGCCAATATCCTCGGTTACCGAGTTAATTGTCCAGGGGTCTCCGTCTTTGTCGGTGTAAGCTATCCAGGCTTTGAAAGAAGAAGAGTTGCCCTCGTACGCTGCCGTGTAAATTCTGCCGTCGGGCGCAATGCCCATTGCCACGTATTCGTGTCCCGAGCTTGTCAAATCAGTGGTGGTTATTTTGCTGAATATTGTTGAAGAACTAAAGGAGTTGTAAGCGTCGGAAGATTCGTAAATTGAAGGCGAAACGCCGGGCACAAACACGTAAACTTTGCCGGTAGCGGGGTTAATCATGATTCTGATTTTAAAGGTGGGCGACCACGAAGCGCCATATTCTACGGTAACGTTGTTTATTGTTCCAACGCTTCCCGAAGAGGAAATAGGCGCGTAGTACATTATTTCGTCTGGTCCAACTTTTTTAATGTAAAACAAATATCCGTTAAAAGCTTCAAGTGCTTCAACGAAATCTTTGTCCACTGTGTAAGCCGAGCCGGAAGTAACATCCGCGCCCCACAATCCGCCGGATTCGAAAGCGGCAAAAATGTAATGAGAATTTTCGTCAGCCGCTAAAAATTTAATGTAATCAGTGTTAGCCGAAACGTCGAAATCGGGAACCACCTGATAGGAAGTAAAACTTGGCGAGCCTGACGCGTAAGAAACATCAGCGTAAAAAAGCGCATTAGCGGCTCTCGTGGCAATGAAAACGCGCGTGGTATCCGCTGATAATTTAATTGCTTCAGTTTCTTCGATGTACCCGCCGCTTACCGGTTCGGCGGTGGGCACATGCTGTGCAAATGTTAAACCGGTTAACATTAAAACTAAAATAAAAATTACTTTCTCTCTCATTAGTTTTCCTTGTTTGTTAAAAATTTAATTTCAATTTAATAAATCTACTCGCTAAAAAATGTGATTTTAATCATTCACTTCTTTTATAAAACACAACTATGTAACATTGCTTCGAAAAGAGTAAAATCCCTTTTAGTATTTTATTAATTGGGGCAAATTTTTAATCGCCGAGAACAAGACACGAAAGAAATAAGGAAAGAAAAAGTCAGCTAAAAATTTTTTGAGTTTACCATACCATCGGAATAAAACCGTCGTTAATTAAGTTTGTGATTTTTTCCCCAACGTACTCAACCTCAAGCCCTAATTTTTTAAGCTCATCGGTGTTGCCGTCTCTATCGGCAATAAATTTGCAGGCAATCGGCGTTCCTTTTAATTCAACGAAGTCGTTTAAATACTCCCTCATCTTTTCGCTTTTAGCTATTAATTTTTCGGAAGGTCCGAAGAAAAAAAGCTCCAAAGATTCAACCCAACCGTTAAGAAACGTATTGTAAGCAAACATTAAACCAGTTAAAGCTTTTTCTTCTTCTTCAGTACTGATTATCACCAACAGTTTTTTGTTCATTTTAATCTCCTGATTTATTTTTTATTTGACAATTATTGCTGGCAACAAATTTTATTTAAAGTAAATTTATTCATTTGTAAAATAATTTATCTCTGTTAAGTTTAAAGTAAAAAAATTAATTCTTTAACGAAATGGCAACTTGGAAAAAAATAGAAAAACTTGGGTTCGTTAAAGCCGTGTTCCTTTACGGATTTACATGGGGAGCGTTAACAATTTTGTTCACCAATTTATTCGAGATAATATTTCTGTGGAATTTCAATTTTACAAATATTTTTAAAATCCACAGCTTGCTAAGCGATCTTTTTATTCTTATAATTGGTGGTCCTATTTACGGCGTCGTTTATTGGTTCCTGAATAAAAGAGCTTATTTGAAAAGATTAAACAGCTCTAGAACCCAGGAATAACGGGACTTTAGCGTTTCAGAATTTATTTGTTCGATTATTATTTGCCAAACGCGCTTTGCAAAAAGCGGGGAATTGTTGTTTGTAAGATTAAGAAAAAATTTAATTCTTTCCTTATTTTAAAATGTTTCCTTGCTCCGGAGAAAAGAGACACTACAAATGTTTAACTAAAACAAGCATTCTCGCGATTTTTAGACGAGCGAGCAAGTAAATTTTAAATTGCAATATTCATAGCATTATGTTATTTTAATAATAGCCGTCTGTCCTGTTTTTTAGAAATAGAATAAAATTGGGGCGAAAATGGAGAAAGCTCTTAAGT
>JALWSN010000255.1 GCA_027080245.1 Ignavibacteriales bacterium
TCGGTATTTGAATATTTGAAATAGGCGTCGTATTCTTTGTAGTTAGTCATTGCAAGCGAAATCAAATATTGTGCAATGGGATAATGGTTTTTCCATTTGTAAGTTTTAGTTCCGTCGCCGTTGTCAGTAACCCCCACTAACGTTCCATTAGAAACAGAAACGAAAAAGCTGTCGGCGGTAATCCAGACGTCGGAAGAATCGGCTTTGTCGCCGGGAGTATCTTTGCAGGGGAACCAATCGCTTGCCCCGTAGGGTTCGCTAAGAGACCAGATAATCGGGGAAGAACCGTGCGAGGAAAATTCAAAACTGCCGAAGCCGGAGGAGCCGGGCGTTCCGTGGTAGTAAATTTTTACGGAATAACTTTCGCCCGAAGAGAGAGGCGAAACCGGGTTAATTGTGATTTTGTTCTGAGAATGTTTCGCCGTTAATCTTTTGCCGCCCGAAGTAACAGAATCGAGAGTAAGGTTATCCTGCAAGTCAATAAAAAAAGAATACAATTGCGAGGAAAGACTTTTTAAGTTAATTTGCGTAAAGCCTGCAATTGTTCTTTTGGAGTAGTCCAACTTAATGTTAAGCCAATAATAAGTTACGTCAATTGAACTATCCCCGGGGTAAAGCGCTGCTTTTTGGTTAAGAAAACTTTTGCTTTCAATTTTGGACAGATTAGAATAGTAAAAGCTTTTCTGTTGCGCAAATAAAATCAACGAGTTCATTAAAAACAAGACGAAAAAATTTTTTAACATTTTAAGCCCTTTTATTTTTAAGAATATTTGTTCACTTGGTTTCTTCGCAAAGCTCTATTAGAACGCCGCCCGTGGAGCTGGGATGAACAAAAGCAATATTAAACCCCTCCGTGCCTTTGCGTGGACGTTCGTCAATTAGCCTAAGTCCTTTTGCTTTTAAATCGTTAAGCGTGTTTTGAACGTCATCTACAAGGTAAGCAATGTGGTGAATGCCCTCTCCTTTTCCATTGATGAACTTTATGATTGGACTTTCCGGTTCAGTGCCTTCCAGAAGTTCTATTTTGGTTTCTCCCACTTTGAAAAATGCTGTTTTTACCTTTTGACTTTCCACCTCCTCAATTTTGTAACACTTCATTCCAAGCGCTTTTTCGTAAAATTCAATGGCGGACTTCAAATCCTTAACAGCAATTCCAATATGTTCTATTTTTTTAATCATTTGCTAAAATATTAATTTTTAAAATTAAATAAATTCAGGTAAAATCAAAAGAGACTGAGTAATGAATTTGAGCGGAGATTTAATCCAAAAGCTTAGCAAGGTAAAATACTTCCGGCTGACTTTTCCAATTAAGTAAATTCAATTATTTTGTTTTTTTTAACTTGACAAATAATTTACAATAAATTAAGTTTACGTTTCAAAATTAAATTAGTTCTTAAAAAAATTGAAACAATTACACTCCGCGTTAGCTCAACGGTAGAGCATTCGGCTGTTAACCGAAGGGTTGTAGGTTCGAATCCTACACGCGGAGCAATTCTAATAGTGTAGAGCATTCGGCTGTTATCCCGACAGGGTCGGGATGTAGGTTCGAATCCTACACGCAGAGC
>JALWSN010000256.1:0-3069 GCA_027080245.1 Ignavibacteriales bacterium
GCTGCGACGCGTGTCATTCTTCTTGGGCGCCACAATGCATTGGCTGCCACACGCAATTTTTCCCGGCGGATTCTGCGTTCGACCACATTGATTCAAAGTACGTAAAGGGCGCTTGGCGCGAAGCCACGGGAGAGTTCTTTGCCCTTCCGCCAACCTTGGGAGTAAGGGAAATAAACGGAAAGAAGGTTGTTACAACGTTTGCGCCCGGTATGGTTCTGACAATTCAAAAAGACAAACTAAAAATTTTCAAACGGCTGTTTGCGCCCGTTTCCGCCCACACAACATCAGCCAAAGGACGAAGTTGCAAATCCTGCCACAACAATCCTCTTGCCATTGGCTACGGCAGAGGAGAGTTGAAGTATTTAATTAAAAACGGCGCCGGCAAATGGTCGTTCAACTCAACATTCGCCAAACGCAAGGAAGACGGATTGCCCGAAGACGCATGGATTGGATTTCTTGAAGAACCCAAATCCAATCGCGCCACAAGGCTGGACGCGCGTCCGTTTAATTTGAAAGAACAAAAAGCTATTTTAACCGTGGGAGCCTGCCTTACCTGCCACAAAGAAAACGGCAGAGTAATGAAAGCGGCGCTGAGGAATTTCAGGGAAACGTTGCGTCGCATTTCAAAACGTTGTATATTACCTGTTTGGAGCGACCAATAAAATTTGAGGAGCGAAAAATGAAAACCGCAACTAAAACCATTGCAATTCTTTTGCTTGGCGCAGGAGCTTTGTTTGCGCAAACAGCAAAAGCAAAAATTAAATCCGTAACCGTTTACCGCGGTGGGGCGGTAATAGAGCAAACGGCAAAGGTTAATTTGAAACCGGGGAACAATAATGTTAAAATTTTCAATATCGCCTCGGGGCTCGAGGAAAAAACGTTAATTGTTTCCGCGCAAGATGGGAGGGTGGTTTCGCTTAATAATATCAGGAATTTTACAAAGCGCGCGCCGGAATCCCCCGAAATTAAAGCCTTGAAAGATTCTTTGAAAATTTTGGAAAAAATTCGCAGAAAGTACAGCGACGAATTAAAGTTAGTCGATTCCAAAATTGAGTTGCTAAAAACATTCAGCCAAAAGGGGATTAAAACATTTTCGAAAAACAGTTACCAAAAAATCGCTCCTTTTTATTTCAAGAAAATGTCCGCTTACCTTGCGGAAAAAGAAAAAACGACCGAAAAATTCGACAAAGTAATGAATAAAATCGGAAGACTGCGGAGACAACTGCGCGAACTTAACGGAAAGCGGCGGCCGGTAAACGAATTAAGGCTTGTAATAAACTCGCCCCGGAGCGCCACAAGCGAAATAAAAATTACTTACTTAACGAGCCGGGCAAATTGGGAGCCGGTTTACAAAATTATTTCCGACAGTCTGAACGCCCCCATTAAAATTGAATTCGGCGCGTCAATCAAGCAGCAAACAAACATCGATTGGACTGAAGTTCCCGTTGCGGTTTCCACCCGTAAACCTTACCTTAACAACAACAAACCACGCTTAAACCCAATATTCATCGACTTTTACAACAATCCCTTTCCAATGGCCAAGCGCGTATTAAGCTTTGAGAAAGCCGCCTCTCCAAAGAGCAGGAAAATCAACAAAAACAAACAGCCTTCGGCGACTATTCAAAAAGGCTTAATGGTTGAATTTGCGCCGAAAGAAAAGTTAACAGTTCCTTCGGATAATAAGCCTCGTTTAATAAAGCTAAAATCATTTACTTTAAAAGCAGATTACCAATATTACGCCGTTCCGCCCAAAAGCACGTTTGCTTTTCTGGTTTGCAAAATTAAAGACTGGGAAAAATTGAATTTAATTCCCGGCATGGCTTCAATTTACTTTAATAACGCTTACGTAGGACGTTCTTTTCTCAACACAGCCGTCGCTTCCAAATTTCTTTTAATTTCGCTGGGGAGAGACGAAAGAATCAGAATGGAGAGAAAAAAAGTAAAAGATTTCAAGGAAACAAATTTCTTAGGCTCTAAGATTACTCGTTCTATTGAATATTTAATTAAAGTAAAGAACAACAAGAGCAAAAAAATCAACCTTATCGTCGAGGACCAGATTCCCGTTTCCAAAAACGAAAAAATTGTGATTGAGTTGCAAAACAAAGACTACGATTCTTTCAACCCCAAAACCGGCACTGTAAACTGGCGCGTTGAGCTTGGAGCTTTCGCAGAAAAAACAATCAGATTAAAGTTTACAATTAAATACCCTGCAGACAAGAAAATTTCTTATTAAATTTAATCGAAGGAACGCCCGCCTTATTAAAGATTAGACGGACGTTCCCGGGTTTTACTTTTTCTTAAGCAAAGCATCCGCCCTTCCGTTTAGCTTGTCCAATCTTTCCATTAAAAGCTCGTGATTGTGAACGCCTTTACCCGCATGATAACGCACAAAATCGACATCCTCTTTTAATTTGGAAACGGCTTTGTTTTGCTTTGCGTGATTAAGTTTAGCCATTTTGTTCATCAAGTCGTTCAGCCCGGACAAATACTCGCTTTGCCATTCTTTGGCGATGTCGTTGTAGTCCTTTTCGTGGCAATTTTCGCACACGTCCGTTCGGGGTCGGATTACTTTGCCTTCGTTAACGTGGCAATCTACGCAGCCAACGTCCGCCTGTTTCATTGGTCCGGGTGAATTTGCGCCGAAGGCTTTTCCGGCGTAAATCGACGTCTCCCCTTTGTGACATTCGGAACACTTGTCCTGATTGCTTTCCGAATGATGGCAGCTGTTGCATTTGTTTGCTTTGTAAATTACTTCGCCATGTTTGGTTTTGTTCGAATGGCATTCGTAACAACTCATCTTATTCTCTACAACGTGCGTTCTGTGAGGATAATTAAACCCTTTGTATTTAACCGTAACATTTTCGATACCGGCATGGCAATTAGAGCATTCGCTGGGAACGATGTTCTTCTTTTGCTCGAAACGGACTTTTAATTTAGCAATTTTCATCGCGTGATTCAGTAACGAATCGGCGGCGACGATTAAATCGTCCGAATACTTAATGTTGTGCACCGCTTTGCCCGTTTCGATTAATTGGGCTATTTTTTTGGCTTTCGAAAGGTTACCTTTCA
>JALWSN010000256.1:3079-6518 GCA_027080245.1 Ignavibacteriales bacterium
ATATTTGGTTTTGATGATTTCGCTTTCGGCTCGAACAATATCTTTCCTTAATTTAGCCAAACCCTGATTGGAAATATCCTGCCAAACGCTTAATAATTTTGCGTAACCTTTGCCGTGGCATCGTTCGCAAGATTTTTTGTTTGCGTATTTTACATTTGCGTTCTTAAACAATTTTTTGTGAAATATGTGACAGCTCGAACAATGCAATCCTTTAAGGTACATCGGGTTTGGTTCGGATTTAACACCGTCAATTTTTTTGCCGGTAAACAAAATCAGCTGCGATTGGTGCATATTCGAATGGCAGGAAGTGCAATTCAGACTGGACAGAGGATCTAACCTCGTCACTTTATGTTGGATTTGCAAATGGCATCTCGTACATTCAACCTTGTGCTTGGTAACGTGCATTGAATGAATAAGCCTGGTATCGTTGTATTTGCTCAATCTGTAATTGTCGAAGTGGCAGGAATAGCAATTTTCTTTCGGCACGTAACCGTCGCCCACCACAACGTCCGAATGACAGCTTAAACAATTCATTCCCTTTTTCACTACTTCCGTATGGTCGAATCTCATGCTTGCCATTTGTTCTTTGGTAAACTTTTCCCATTGGTGGCAAGTTTTACAGTTCGAGACTTTTTTGTACTCATCCTGCGGAATTTGTGGGCTCTTTTTGAAATGGCACAAAAAGCAAGTTGTTTCAGTAACCACAATGTGCTCGCCCTGTACAATTTGGGAATGGCAGCTTGTGCATCTTAGTTTTTTGCCTCTTCTATTTTGGGTCAAGTGCGCTTGATGATTAAAATGCACCAACCCTTTGTAAAGCACATCCTTATTCAGTTTTTGTTTAGCGTGACATCCCGATTGCAAGCAGGAAGCGTCAGATATTTCCGCCCAGGGTCTTCTTCTTGTATAGCTATTGGAAATGTAATTAACCACCTGCACCAGCCCCATCATTTTCCCCTCGATTGTGCCTTCGAGCCCGGGAGGGAAGTGGCACTTGGTGCATTGAACGTCCTTGTGAACCGAAGCTTTCCAGCTTTCGTAAAAAGGCTGCATGTAATGGCATGTATTGCAAAAAGAAGGGCGGGAAGTAATTTCAGCAGTTACAACCGCCACAATTAATAATGTAAAAACAGAGATAACAAGGATTTTAAATATTTTTTTCGCCTTTTTCATTTTTCCCCCACAATTAAAAAAGCCGCTTGCAAAAGAGCAAGCGGCTTTCAGAGATTTATCCCTTCATAAAGTTAATAACGTCCTCTTATTTGAGTAACATCATCTTCTTAACTTGTACAAAGTTGCCGGCTTCTAACCTGTAGATGTAAACGCCCGAAGCGTATTTCGAAGCGTTCCATTCTGCAAAGTAGTTGCCAGCGGGTTTAACTCCATTAAACAATACGTCAACTTGATTTCCAAGCGCGTCGTACACAACAAGACGTACGTGTGTTTGCTGCGGAATGGAGAAGTTGATTCTTGTAGTCGGGTTGAACGGGTTAGGATAGTTCTGGCTCAAGCTGAAGTTCTTCGGAGTCTTCAAGTCGACCATATGAACAGACGATACTTTCCACCACTTTCCATTAGGTCCGAAATATTCCATTAAGGAATCGGCTAATGTTTGCTGAGCCGTTCCACTCCAATCCGTAAAATCCGCATCGGTTATATTAACTCCAAAGTGCGGATAGTCTGCTTTAGCATGACAGCTAACTGCACAAGAGTTTGGCATGTTATATTTTTTGGTTTTTTCGGGAGGAATAACCTGGAAGTTATGAGTGTGGACGTCGTAATGAACCGCGCTCGTTGCTGTTTTAGGCATATGGCACGAAATACATCTGGAAGCTATCCTATTTTTACCATCCGGGTCGTCCTTTCGTTCAGGGAAATACGGGTGGTGAGTATGCCTTGATACTACAGCTCCAATTGAATCTTTATTGGCATCATAATTTTTAACCATTTCTTTGCTGATATCCGCAAAGTCTCCATGCGTGGAGTGGCAAGATAAGCACAATGTGTTGTTATCAGCATCTGTAGGAATAGTAATTGGATTTCCGTTGGCATCTTCTTCATCAACACTTTCAACAATCATATGTTCATTTTTCGATCCATGAGGATCGTGACAGTCATAACAAGCCACTTGCTCATAAGGGTTGTGTTCTTTTTTGCTATTGTATAAATCAATAAATTGTTGATGGTGATCTTCCGGAGTAAAATCATCGCCCCAGTTACCGGGAGCAAAAGTATAATAATCTGTTACCATATCGCCAGGTTTCCATGAATGCATTGCGCCGGGAGTATCATCATACGGGAATCCGAAAGTGCCGTTAGGTTTACTATGACCTCTGGAGTGGCACATACCGCAAATATTATTTGCCTGGTCAACGGTTAAATCTTTTTCGGGATTAATAATCTTCGAAGTATCACCGCCGCCAAGAACGTGTTCACTTCCAGGACCATGGCAGCGTTCGCAAGTAGTGTTAGCTAATTCAATTTGTCCGTCGCCGTCCAAATCGAAGTAGCTTGGATCACCTTTGTATTGATCGGGATTCATTGGGGTTGCTCCGTGGGCGATCCACTCGCCGTCAGCGTCTTTAGTAACAGTCAAACCGGTTACGTGGCAACCTGCGCAACCGCCGGCGAGGTTTTTATTTTTCTTCATATCCAAAAATTCTTTAATGGTTGTGTTTGCATTGTACAACGGTTTGTTGTTTGCGTCGTACCAGTTCTGGGGATGATACGGAACCCACTCGTGGGTTTTTTCATTATACTGTACCGGAGAAACATAGGAGTTCTTAGTGGTTCCGTCCTTGAACATAATTTTTACCATATAACGCTGTTTCCAGAAACCGCTCCCACCGTAAGTAATAAACACTTTCATTTTAAGATCGCCAACTTGAATCATGTAACCGTTTGTGGCGTCGTAACTTAAAACTGGAGCGTTTGGTTTGTACTGATCGAACTTAGAGGATATTTTGTTAAAATCCAGACCATCTTTAAAGTCGTCCGTTCCATTTTGGTCATAGTCCGCAACAACGCCTTTCTCTACAACAAGCGAATTGCTATCGTTGGGAACGAATGAATACCCGTTTGCATGCAACGTGTTTGCCCAACTTGCTTTATCGGGGTGACACGTTAAGCATGTTTTGGGTCCGACGTAAGTCGCGGAAGACGACTGTGCGAAATTAGCCACGCTAAACATTAACGCAACCAAAAACGCGCTTAGCAGTGTCCCAATTTTTTTCATGCTAAGTCTCCTTATTTTTGTTTGTTAATAAATTAACCTATCAAAGGTTATTATTTAATTAAAATAGTTAGTAGAAAAATATAGATTGGAAAATATTTAGGAAAGTAAAGAATTATTAAAAGTTTTTAATTTTTTATTTTATAACAATTTATTAAGTTTTTTTAAAGAAACTTATTATAAAAATGCGGGATTAAAGAATAAATA
>JALWSN010000257.1 GCA_027080245.1 Ignavibacteriales bacterium
GTAAACCCGCTTTGCGGATTGTCCAGTTGAAAAGACGAAACTCCTAAATCTGCAAGGATACCGTCAAACTTGTCAATGAACTCAATTTTTGCAATGCTTTCCAAATCAGTAAAAGAAGCATTGTAAACTTTTACACGATTGTCGTTTTTAAATTTTTTTTTTGAATAAGCAAATGCTTCCGAATCCTTGTCCGAGCCTATCACTGTAGCGTTTTTATTTAATTTCTTAAGCAGCGCTTCTGTGTGGCCTCCAAAACCAATGGTTGCGTCGAAATAAACTCCGTCTTCATTTGTGACTAAAAACTTTAATGATTCTTGCAGTAATACTGGCTCATGGTATTTCATTTCTGGATATTCATTACTTCGTTGGCAATCTCTTCGTAAAGGGCTTCGTTTTCCTTAATGTATTGCTCGTAAACTTCGGGATTCCAGATTTCAATCTTTTTCAGAACGCCAAGAATGAAAACTTCCTTTTCGATTTCCGCATATTCAATTAATCTGCGCGGTATTAAAATGCGGGACTGACTGTCCAGCTCTTCTACCGCAGCTTGATTCAAAAACATTCGAATGAACATCGAATGTTTGGATTGAAAAGTGTTGAGCTTATTAAGCTGCTCGGACGTAAGTTCGTCCCACACGTCCAGAGGGTAAAGATCAATGCACTTAGCCGTGCCGCGTGTTAAAATAAACGTTTCTTTGGCTTCGGGATTGAGCGCCTTCCTGAGCTTTGCAGGAATGCTTACTCTCCCTTTTGCGTCAATAGAATATTTGAAGCTGCCAATAAACATATTTTGTTCACCATTTTTTGGGATAATTCAACACTTTTCCCCACCATGCATGCAAAATTAACTCATTTTTAACACTAAAGTCAAGTGCGAATCAAAAAAATATTTTGAATTGAACTTCGTTTACGTAAGCTATTTAAATAAATTTTGAGTGGTAAGGGAAAGGCAGCGCTACGTAAAGCCCGAAGAGATTTTGCAGAACCTGCAGAGGATTCACGTGGAGCAAAATTAGCTAATTAACGCCAATTACTTACGACTTAAGACTTATTCCTTAAGACTTTTCCACCGACTCCACCCAAGTCTTGCTTTAATGGATGATTGGATTGGTAGATGAATGCATAAATGAGGCTTTAAGGAAGCGCCAGAAATTTTAAGTGTTAATTAAATTCAAATAAATCAAACCTTATTTTTGAAATTCAAACCTTAATAACACAAAAAGCTCAAAACAAAAATCAAAACCTTTTTAGCTTTTTTAACAAAGTTAAAACATAAAGAAATTACCATTAAAGAATCTCAATCTAATCCAAAACATCCATCCAATAATCCATTTTTTTTGTTCCGCTCCGCTGGAGCTCTTTTGAGTGTTGTTGTTTGAGGTTCTACAAAGATGTCGTCCCGCTGGGACTCAGTCCCGTAAGAAGACAACCTTTGTAGCTAAATTCACTTATTGCTTAAGACTCGTAACTTAAGACTTATTTCTTAAGACTTTCTACCAACTCCACCCCGGCCCTCCTCTTGAAAAGAGGAGGGAGAACTTCAAGGGTGAACGGGAATTTAAA
>JALWSN010000258.1 GCA_027080245.1 Ignavibacteriales bacterium
GGATAATAGTTTGGTCGTTACTTTTCGATTGTTCGAGTTGGAAATATTGTAAATTTCCTTGATGTAATCTTCCTGGGCTTTGTTCATTAGTTTCTCGCTATTATTAAAATAATTTTAATTTAAATTTAAGTATGCTTAAAATAAAAATCAAGTAGTTCTAATAATAGAACCTAAAGTTGTAGCAGAGCATCGAATCTATTGTTATTATTTAAATTATTCTATATGTTTGAAATTCAAATTAAAGGAGTAAGTGAAATGAGTTCCATTACAAGAGACGATGTATTAAAGGCGCTTAGCGCCGTGCAGGATCCGGATTTGCACAAAGATCTTGTAACCCTTAATATGGTAAAGGATATTATTATTAATGGTAATAATATTTCCGTTACCATTGAATTAACCACGCCTTCGTGTCCGTTAACGGACAAAATAAAAATAGACAGTTACAATGCGTTAAAAGCGAGCTTTCCTCAGGCGGAAAAAATAGACGTAAAAATGGGAGCTAAAGTGTTAGCGCACAAAAATGAAACAAAAGATTCAATGCTGCCGGGAGTTAAAAATACCATAGCTATTGCCAGCGGCAAAGGCGGAGTTGGCAAAAGCACCGTTGCGGTTAATCTTGCAATTGCTTTGGCGATGGACGGTGCAAAAGTAGGATTGTTAGACGCGGACGTTTACGGACCAAGCATTCCTTTAATGCTTGGAGTAAAGGAGCAGCCGGAAGTAATTCAACAAGGAGGTGCTCAAAAGCTTGTCCCTATTGAGAATTTTAAAATCAAATTAATGTCGATTGGATTTTTGGTAGACGACAGTACACCAGTAATTTGGCGAGGCGCAATGGCAAGCGGGGCTATTAAACAATTTATGTCCGACGTAGCCTGGGGCGATCTTGATTATTTAATTTACGACCTGCCTCCCGGAACAGGCGACATTCAGCTTACGCTGGCTCAAACCATTCCATTAACCGGAGCTGTTATTGTAACTACGCCGCAAGAAGTTTCGTTGATTGACGCACGCAAAGGCTTGAAAATGTTCGAAAGAGTTAATGTTCCTACGCTGGGTCTTATTGAAAACATGAGTTATTTTATTGCTCCCGACACGGGCAAACGTTACGATATTTTCGGAAAGGGCGGCGGCGAAAAATTAGCCGGCGAGCTCAAAGTGCCTTTCTTAGGCGGTATTCCAATAAACACTAAAATTCGCGAAGGCGGGGATTCGGGAAAGCCTTTTGTTTTCGAATATCCCGATGCGGAAGAATCCAAAATTATTAGAGGAATCGCAAGAAATCTTGCGGCGCAAGTTAGCATTAAAAACGCTAATTTGAAACAGCCGAAAATTGAAATTTCTATCTAATTAAAATATTTTCAATTAAAGCCTCTGAATTTTTCAGGGGCTTTTAAATTTAATAAAGTTAGAATTGAACGAAGAACTTTTTCAGAAGGTTAACGAAAAACTTAGAGAAATAAGCCCTTTCCTTGAGGTGGACGAGGGAGGAGTTGAATTAATTGACGTTAACGAAACCGGTATTGTTAAAGTTAAACTTACGGGCGCGTGCGAGAATTGCCCAATGTCCTCTCTTACCCTCAGAGCAGGAATCGAAAGAGCTTTAATTAAGGAAATACCGCAAGTTAAAAGAGTGGAAGCCGTAAATCTTTAATAATTACGAGGCGTTCAAATGAGAAAAAAAATTGTAGCCGGAAATTGGAAAATGCACAAAACTTTACCGGAAGCAATTGAGCTTGTTTCCGAATTAAAAAACAAGTTGCAAAATTTTCAACCTGCTTGCGATGTAATAATTTTCCCGCCCTTTGTTAATCTCGAATCAGTAAGCGAGTTACTGAAAGATAGCCCAATTCATTTGGGCGCACAAAATATGCACTTCGAAGAAAGCGGAGCCTTTACGGGCGAGATTTCCGCCGATATGTTAAAATCCGTAGGCGCAGAGTTCGTGATTATTGGACATTCGGAAAGGAGGCATATTTTTAACGAGCCAGACGAGTGGATTAATGAAAAAGTGAAAAGGGCTTTGAAAAAAGGACTAAAGCCAATTCTTTGCATCGGAGAAAAGCTTGAAGAGCGTGAAGAAGGCTTAACCGAAAAAGTGTTGAGGCGTCAGGTGATTGAAGGGCTAAAGGGAATTTCCAGCGAAGCGATTAAAAACATTGTAATTGCTTACGAACCTGTTTGGGCAATTGGCACGGGCAAAACCGCTGCGCCTCAAGAAGCCGATTCGGCGCATGCTTTTGTTCGCGCTATTATTACAGAACTTTACGACTCCGATGTGGCGCAAAGCCTTACAATTCAATACGGCGGAAGTGTTAAGCCTAACAACGCAAAAGATTTGCTTTCGCAGCCAAATATCGACGGAGCGTTGGTGGGAGGCGCTTGTTTGAAAGCCGATTCTTTTATTGAAATTATTAAATCGGCTTAGTTGTCTTTCCCCAAATATTTGCCGAATAAAAGTAAGTCGTTCCCGCGGGAATAGAAATCCGTTATTTGTGTGAGAATGGAGTAGTTGTTTCGAAAGTAAAAATTTCGCGTAGTTTGAAATTTGTTTTTGCCGGAAACTTCGATTAAAATCCAGCTTCCGTTATTCTCTTTTACGAAATTTTCCGCATGAGATAATAATCGTCTTCCAACACTATTGTCCTGATGCGCAGGGTCGACGGCAATCCAATAAAGGTCGAAAACGCCGTCGGTTAAAGCTCTTTTACCAATGCAATAGTAGCCGGTGATTGAATCTTTGTCCTCGTGAACAAATATCTTTAACGATTTCAAAAAAGGGTTTAATACCGCTTCCTCTATTATTTCATTGGCGGAAGATTTAAGCTTCTCGTCAAAAATTTCTATTTTATCGACAATGCTTTTTAGCGCTTGAATATCTTGCTTGCAAGCTTCTCTGATCATATGAATAAGTCCTTTAAAATTGAACTACAAAATTATTACAATAAAAATCTTAAGACAAATATTTTGAATGTTAATTTTTTCACCTCATAAAATTAAATTCCCGTGTCGCGTTAAATTTACAAGCATGGTTAGCCTATTTCAGCAAAGCGTAAGCTGGCAGAATATTTTTTCGTTATTATTTTTTTGATTAAAGAATTTTCTTGTTTGGAAAGGAAGGGATCGTTTTTAATCAAATTAAAAGCTGCGTCTTTGGCGGAAATTAAAATCGCCTTATCCTCGGCTAAATTAGCGAAGCGTAAAGATGGGAAGCCGCTCTGTTCCGGACCGAAAATGTTTCCCGGTCCTCGTAATTTCAAGTCGATTTCAGCAAGTTTGAATCCGTCAGAATAGTCCTCCATAGATTTTAAGCGAATAAAGGATTTGTATTTTTCTTTCTCTTTTTTCGACAAATAATTAATGTCTAATTTGTTACGCGAGTAGTTTTTTAAGTATTCATCTTTTGTAATTAAAATGCAATAGGATTGTTCGCCGCCTCTGCCCACTCTTCCGCGAAGTTGGTGAAGCTGTGAAAGTCCGAAACGGAAGGCGTCGTTTATTACCATTATTGTTGCGTTTGGAACGTCTATGCCCACCTCGATAACAGTGGTTGAAATTAAAACGTCAAATTCTTTTTTTACAAATTTTAACATTATTTCTTCTTTTTCCTGCCAATTTAATCTACCGTGAATAAGTCCGACGTTAAAATTTTTAAACTCTGTTTCTTTTAATTTTTCGAAATATTTTTCCGCGGCTTTTAACTCAAGTTTTTCGGATTCTTCGACGAGAGGGTAAACGATGAAAGCCTGTCTGCCTTCGGAAATTTTTTCCCTAATAAAGTTAAATATTTTTGGAAGATTCGATTCTCCGCGTAACAAAGTTACGGCTGGTTTTCTTCCCGGAGGAAGCGCGTCGATTGTAGAAACGTCGAGGTCGCCGTAAACTGTCATTGTTAAAGTTCGCGGAATTGGAGTGGCGGTCATTATTAGCGCATCCGGGCTAATCCCTTTTTTTATTAGCGTGAAACGCTGCAATACTCCGAAGCGGTGTTGTTCATCAATAATTACGAGGCCCAGGTTTCTGAAAATTACTTTTTCTTCAAAGAGCGCATGAGTACCTATGATTAACTGCGCTTTACCTTCCTCAATAAAATCAAGCGTTTCCTGCCTGTGGAGGCGTTTTTGCCCCCCAATTAAAAGGGTTGTCTCGATGTCTAAAACATCTAACAGTGCTTTTATTTTTCTGTAATGCTGGTCGGCTAATATTTCGGTTGGCGCCATTAAAGCCGCTTGGTAGCCATTTGTTATTGCTATTATTGCCGCAATTGTTGCTACTATTGTTTTTCCGCTCCCAACGTCGCCTTGTAATAATCTGCTCATTGGTTTGGGGCTTTGCATGTCGAGTTTAATTTCGCGCAACACTTTTAATTGCGCTTGGGTTAATTCGAAAGGCAGAGAGTTAAGAAATTCCTTAATCGGTTTGGAGTAAACTTTAAAGGATATTCCTCTGGTTTGATTTTTAATTTTCGATTTACGTAAAGCCACTAACAATTCGATGTAAAACAACTCTTCAAATTTGAATCGATCAAGAGCAAGCTTAAGTATTTTAGGGCTTTGCGGAAAGTGAACGTTTTTTAACGCCGTCGTAATCGGTAAAAGATTGTTGCTTTTTAAAATATTTTCCGGTAGAGTTTCTTCAACAAAATCCAAAAATTTTTCAATTGCGTTTTTAATGATTTTTCTCAGTCCTATTATTCCAAGGTGTGCGGCTTTAAACTCCTTGGAAATACGATAGAACGGAATTATTTTGCCCGTGTTCAGGAAATCGGCGCTTTCTTTTTGAGTGAGCAAATCAAAATCGGGATGCGCGAATTGTAAGTGACCGTATCGCGTTATTACCGGTTTGGCGGAAATAGCGTATTGTTCTCCTTCATTAAAATATTCTTTAAAATATTTAATTCCTTGAAACCAAATAGTTTCAAAATATTCGTCATCGCTTAAAAAAAGAACTTTCATTATTTGCTTTCTTCCGTACCTGATTATTTCTCGCTCAACAACTCGGCCGAAAACCGTCACTTCCCCGTCGTAGCCGTTCCTCACAAGCCTGAGTATTTCCCTAACGCTTAGAATGGCGGAGCGATCAATGTATTTTGTAGGGAAATAATAAAGCAGGTCTTCAACGGATTTAATTCCCGCTTTCTCAAATTTTTCCGCTCGTGCTGGTCCTACGGCTTTTACAAATTTTATTGGCGTGGAAGCTAACTTGCTCATTTTTTCGGTCAATTTATTAAAGTCAAAAAAATTAAAATACTGTTCGTTAATTTAATGAATCAAAATATTAGCAAAAGAAATGAGACGGCGCGAATTATTGTTTGAATAATTTGAAAATTAGTAAATTATTTTAACATGTTCAAAAGCCTTTCATATTTTGATTGCGTGATAGTAACTTGCGCGAAAGCTTTTGTTAACAGGACTTTCGTAATGCGATCAAAGTCCGCCTCTCTCGGGAAAATACAAACGCCGCCGAAATCAACCGCGGCGGGACTAAAAATTATTCTTTCGGGTTCTTCTAAAAAATAAAAATCAGGGCGATGTTTTTCCCTCGGAAAGAGAAAGACTTGCCAAACATCATTCCGGTAATAAGCAATAATATTAAGCATTGTCTCGTCTTCATGCGGATTTATTAAGCTCAGTATTTCCATGATTTCATTAAATAGTTGTACTGATTGTCTAAAAGAATTCGATTCTAAAAGAATAAAATTTCTCAGATACTTTTTTGAGTAAAATATTCTGGATTCTTCTATTGTTTTCAAAGGAAAAATATTTTTTTTGAGCAACTTTTCTTTTTCGTAATCCAGCGGTAAAAAGCCAAGATTGCCTGCCTGAAAATGGAGATGATCCGGAGCGGATGCGCCGGAAGCCGGACCGTTATAAAATACGACGAAACTGTCTCCCAACTCTTTTGTTAATAATAGCATTTCTTCGAAATGCGAACCAATACGTTGAGGTTGGTGTTTTAGGGAAGCGATTGTAAAATGTTCGTTAAAAATTGGGAAAGGATTTGCAAGGATTAAATAATTATCGTTGAATTTTATTCCTTTTTGTTCTAACGGTAAATTTTTTTCGCAAAGGAAACATTTCCTGTTTTTGATTGAAGCTTTATCTACTTTTGCCGAAGCGGAAAGTATCCTTTCCTTATTGAATTGGGCTTTTAATTGAAAACCGTTGAAATTAAAAATTTTAATTTCCGCGCCCTTAAGCGAGTCGTAACCTTTTTTTAATTGTTGCCATGTGGATTTTTGTTGCAATAACAGGGCTTTTGCCAGTCCGCTTAGTCCGTCGCCTTTAATAAAAGGAGTTAATTCTTCCTTGGAAATATCTCTACTCATTGCCTTCGTTTAAAGCTTTACGCGCTAATATTTCAATCGTTCTGATTGAATCTTTGTAAAGATTGTACTCGTTTAATTTTTCGATTGGCAAGTCGTTGTCCGTATTGTTTTCCCAGCGCCGGCAGTAATAGAGGGGCTCGAATATTCTCGCGATTTTGTAACGTCTGCTAATTGCCAAACCTACTGCGTAATCTTCACCATAGCTAACATTAGGAAAACGAACATTCCTGATAATAGGAGTATAGAAAGCTCTTGGCGCACCAAAGCCATTTATTCGTAAGGCGTTGTTGTGCCCATTTTCTTGCGTCCATTCATCATGGAGAATATCTCCCGGTGGAATTTTTTCAAAGTTGAAATTAGTTAACGTGTAAGAACCAATTACCATTGCGGCTTGTTCTTTGTAAAAAGCGTCAACAATTTTTTGTAGCGTCTGTTCGTCTTTATAAACGTCGTCGCTGTCTAACTGAACGGCAAACTTACCGCAACGGTAATCGTTAATTGCAACGTTCCAGCACCCGCCAATTCCCAAATCTTTTCTTTCGGGAACAATTTGAATTACTCTTTTGTCGACGGCGCTGAATCCTTCTATTACTTCTTTTGTTCCGTCCGTTGAATGATTGTTAACGACTATTACGTTAAAATTAAAATTCGCGGTTTGCGAAAGCGCCGATTTTATTGCTGCTCCTATTGTTTGAACTCTGTTTTTTACCGGTATTATTACTGAAGCTTCAACAGGAAAGTTGTCGTCGAAATATTCAATTATTGAACCATGGTTCAAAAAAGCGCCGATTCTTTTAAGATGATTTGTAAAAGCGGTTTCCATTTCTTTTTGTATTGTTCTGTTATCAGCCTTCACGTAATCAAATTGTTTTTGCCCGGATTTTCGGAAGTCAATTCTGTTCAATGAATAAAGGGGTTCGCGAACATGAAACAATTTGAAATTCTCTGAAATCTTTAATCTTAAATCGTACCAACCTGCGAAGCGGAAATCGGGTTCTTTATTTATCCGTAAAATTTTTAGCGCGTTGCGGTTGATTGTTACCAAAGCGCCAAAATCAAATTCGTCGCGCACGCTTCCAATTTGATAATCAATTAGCGGTTTGTTTTGCCGCCTGTCTTTGCCCTTTAGGTAATAATCGGAGTAAATAATCCCGCTGTTTGTCTGTTCGATTATTTCACTAATTCTTTCGAAGCAAAACTGTCCAGCTTCAAATCCTTCATGTTCAAATAACAAAGCAGTATGATTTTCACCCGATTCTTTAATTATTTCATTAAATGTTTTTGACGAAAAAAAAGATTCGGTGAATATTGCTTCTGCCCCTTTTAATTGCGAGTAGTCACCTTTTTTTGTTAAAACATATATTTTATTAAGCCGACTTTCTTTTCTTAGTTTAATTAGTAATTCGTTAGAGACTTCATCGTGTTGTTCAAAAATAAATAAATTAATTTTACGATTCAATTAATACCCCGTTAGTTGTTTTGAAGCTTAAAAATATTTAAGCACAAAGATAAAAACATTGTTACAATTTTCATAAGAGTTTTAATTTACTCGTATTTAATAATATTTTGGACGTATGTGACTTTTGTGCAATTCTTTAGCGTTGTTGGTTTGTCGTCATCCGGGTCAAAAGAAATGGAAATAAATTCAACGTTTTTTATTCCTTCTTTTTTCAACTTCTGTTGAATTAACCTTTGATTATTTGCGATTAAGGGACAGATATCATAACAATTTGTGTAGATTAAACTTACTATTCCGATTTTACCCCGTAATATTTAGGGAAAATTACCTTGACGCTATCTTGGTTAAGTAATTTAAACTTTTCAGCGTTCCAGTCTTGGTTTCCCTGTAAATGCGATTTATAAATCCAGAAAAAATAATTGGGATAATAATCAATATTTTTCTAATATTTAAATTCAATTTGAAATTTAAAACTAATCAAATAAGATATAATATCTTATTATAATAATTAATATGCTAATTTCAAAGGAGCTGTGATGAAAAGACTTTTCCTAATTCATTTATTTTTATTCTTTAATTTGTTTGCGCAATCGGGGCAAATTGTTTTAGACGAAAACTTCAGCGATTGGAATAATAGTTATTTGGTTTACTCGGACAAATCAAACGACGCCAGTAACGGGGGATTGGACTTTGGGAACTTTTACTTAACGAACGACAATAAGTATCTCTATTTTTCGTTTGAAGTTAAAAACAAAATTAATTTACAAAGTAACAACGGACTCACTCTTTTCATCGATACTGACTTTAACAAATCCACAGGAGAGCCCGTTGCTGGAATTGGCGCGGATTTGGAGTATTCGTTCGGGAGTAGAAGCGGAACATATTGGGCATCTAACGGAAAGTTGGTAACTATTGGGCATTACGCTATTGGATTGGTAACGTCGCCTACTGTAACGTCTGCAAGATTTGAAGGTAAAATCAATTTAAATTCATATATTTCCAACGAGAAAGTTTTTAGAAACGATTCTATTAGAATCGTATTAAAAGACGCCACAGGCGCTGATGTTCTGCCTGATTCTGGTGCGGGAGTAAAATATGTTCTTAAAACAAAAGTCGATTTTGTTCCGCCAGCGTACAAGTTAAAAAAATTAGGCGCCGATTATTTGCGGATAATGGCTTACAATGTTCACAGGGACGATTTATTTAACGATGGAAAAAAAGCTTATTTCCAAAATATCTTTAAAGCAATAGCCCCTGATATTATTGGGCTCGAAGAGGTTTACAAGCATTCGGCTCAACAAGCAAAGGATTTATTTAATTCGTTTTTACCGTTGAACAACGGTTCGTGGTATGCGGCAAAAACCGAAAGCGATGTTTTGGTCGTGAGCAAGTTCCCAATACTATCTCAATATAGTATCGACGGTAACGCAGCTTTCTTATTAGATTTGCAAAAATACAAAAGACAATTGCTGTTAGTTGTAGCGCATCCCCCATGTTGTAATAATGACGCCGGGAGGCAGAAAGAAATCGACCATATTATGGCGTTTATTCGGGACGCCAAAAACGGCGTTGGAAAATTGAGTTTACCTACTAACTCGCCAATTGTTATCGAAGGGGATATGAATTTTGTTGGGGACAATCAACAGGTAAAAACCTTGCTTGAAGGCGACATTATTAACGAAAACACGTACGGGCAGGACTTCAAGCCGGATTGGGACGGGAGCGCTTTTGAAGACGCAAAGCCAATTACCACAGGGCTCCCAGCAACGTTTACCTGGTTGAATTCTAATAGCCCCTACCCCCCAGGAAGGTTGGATTATCAGGTGTTTACAGGCTCGGTAATGACCTTAGTGAATAGTTTTGCGCTTTTTACTCCGGAGTTGCCTCAGGATAGTTTAACTGCTTACGGTTTACAAGCAAATGATGTAACTAATGCGTCAGATCATTTACCTATTGTGAGCGACTTTAAATTGTCGGTGAAAACAAGTGTGGGAAAAGAGGAAAATCCAAACTTGAATTTTAAACTGTTGCAAAATTATCCTAATCCGGTCGGTCAAAATTCATCGGAAAAGACGACAATTCAATTTGTGATTCCCCATAACCCCAAGAAGCCTTTTACCTCAGAAAATAAAGGTGAAAATAATACAGCTATTCTGAAGGTATTTAATTTATTGGGCCAAACGGTTAGCGTAAAAATTATTAAGTTCGCTACGCAGGGTGCGCACAGTTTTATTTTTGACGCATCATCGTTGCCTTCGGGAGTTTATTTTTATTCTTTAATTTACGGTCAATTAATTTTAACAAAAAAGATGATTGTAATTCATTAGAGGAGAACAATGGATTCAAACGTTAAAACCCCTGAAATTATTTTGGAAGAAGTTAACGCTTTCAGAAAAAGCAGAATAATTTTAACCGCGATCGAACTTCGAGTGTTTACTTTATTGGATAAAAAGCTATTAACGGCGCAAGAACTCGCAAAAGAAATAAACTGCAAAGCCGACCCGCTTGAGAGATTATTAAACGTCCTCGTGGCAATTGAATATCTCGGGAAGCGGAACGGTAAATTTTACAATACAGTTGCTGCTTCCGAATATCTTGTTGAAGGGAAAGAGAAATTTGTTGGTTTGCTGCCCCATGTAGCAAATCTTTGGAGCAAGTGGAATGAACTTACTTTTAAAATTAAACCTGATTTTAACGACTCGAGAGATTGGACTCGTTCGTTCATTACCGCCATGCATTACAGGGCGCAAAAGGAAGCGGAGCTTTTGCCATTTTTATTGGACTTAAGCAACGTTAAAAAAATGCTTGACGTCGGAGGTGGTTCGGGGGCTTTCTCTATTGGGATAATAAAGGCTCATCCCAATATTAAGGCGGTATTATTAGACTTTCCGGAGGTAATTGAAATTGCAAAAGAATTTATTTCCCAAAACAACCTTGCCGGTAGTTTCGGTTTTATTGAAGGAAATTTTCACGACGTTGATTTTGGCGGCAATTACGATTTGATTTTCCTTTCGGCTGTGATGCATATTAATTCACCCCAACAAAATAAAGCGTTGATGTCTAAATGCTTCAAAGCCCTAAATAACGGAGGCCAAATAGTTATTAGAGATTACGTTATGGACGACGAAAAAGTTAAAAACGTTAAAGGAGCTTTGTTTGCCATTAATATGTTAGTTGCTACGGAAAACGGCAACTCCTACTCGGAAAGAGAATACAAAGAATGGCTTGAAGCCGCTGGCTTCAAAGCCATTGAAATAAAGGGTTTGGGAAATAGTAATATTATTACGGCTAAAAAAAATATTTAATTTACATTTGCGTTTTCTCTCCCCAATAGATTAAAGCGTAATATTTAATTATCTTAATAATCCTTTTAGTAAATTTTTTACGAATAATAATAATTACTAATGTTGTTAAGGAATAAAAGGCTTAAAAAAAATTTAAACTTGCTCGACGTCTTTGCAATTTCCACGGGCGCAACTTTAAGCGCCGGGTTCTTTCTACTGCCGGGTATTGCGGCGTCTCAAGCGGGTTCGGCAATTGTAATTGCTTATGTGCTTGCCGCCGTGCCGTTGGTTCCCGCAATGTTTAGCAAGATTGAATTAGCTACCGCAATGCCTCGTTCAGGCGGAGTTTATTTTTTCCTCGACCGCTCTTTAGGACCGATGTTTGGAACGATTGGCGGCGTAGGCGTTTGGCTTACTCTTGTGTTGAAAGTCTCTTTTGCCCTAATAGGCATGGGGGCTTACTTAAAAATATTTTTCTCGGATTTTAATATTCTTCCGATTGCAGTAACAATAGCGCTTGCCCTTGGAATAGTCAATTATTTCGGGGGTAAAAAAACCAGCGGTTTTCAAATAATAATGGTAATAGGGTTATTGTTGCTTTTAATATTATTTATTGGCGCCGGTGTCCCTAAAATAAATTATTCTGCATTTAGCGGAATTTTTAATGTTCCGGCCAAAAGTGTTTTCTCAACGGCCGGCCTTGTTTACATTAGTTACATTGGGGTTACAAAAGTGGCAAGCGTGTCCGAAGAAATTCGAAATCCTGAAAGGAATATTCCGCTGGGTGTTTTTCTTTCTCTGGCAACTGCTTTCCTGATCTATTTGTTTGGAAGCGCCGTAATGGTTGGCGTAATTCCTATGAAAGAATTAGCCAACAGCCTTGTTCCCGTTGCTCTTGCTGGTAAAAAGATTTTTGGCTACACCGGAGAAATATTGCTTACAATAGCAGCTTTGTTGGCTTTCCTTTCCGTGGCAAACGTTGGTATAATGAGCGCTTCGCGATATCCGCTGGCAATGAGTAGGGATAATATTTTCCCTTCGTTACTGAAAAAACTTAATAAATTTCAGGCGCCCGGTCCGGCTATTATTCTAACAACAACGGCTATTTTATTTTCTGTGATATTTCTTAATCCTCTTGAAATAGCAAAATTAGCAAGCGCTTTTCAATTATTAGTTTTTGCGTTTTTGTCCTTAGCTGTAATTATTATGAGGGAAAGTAAAATCGAGTCTTACGATCCGGGTTTCCTTTCGCCCCTTTATCCGTGGATGCAAATTTTAGGTATGCTCTTTTCCTTTTTCCTGATTTACGAAATGGGAATTTTGCCTGTGGCGTTCTCCCTTGTATTAATAGTGGCGGCAGGGCTGTGGTATTGGTTTTACGCTAAAAATAAAACAGTTCGCTCCGGCGCCGTTTATCATATCTTTGAAAGGCTGGGACGTCAACGTTACGACGAGTTGGAAATTGAATTGAGAGAAATATTGAAAGAAAAAGGCTTGCGCAAGGACGACCCGTTTAGCCACGTCGTAATGAGAGCAAAATTTTTTGAGATAGAGGGCAAATCGGATTTTGAGGAAGCGTTGAATCTGGCTTCAAAATATTTAAGCGGACTAATGCCCGTTAAGGCTAAGGATATTAAAGAGCATTTCCTTGAAGGAACAAGAATAGGAGCGACGCCTGTGATTGGCGAAGTGGCGCTGCCGCATTTCCGTTTGGAAAGCGTGCCTCAAACAGAGCTGGTTTTAGTAAGGGCAAAAAAGGGAGTTAAAATTAAATTGGTAGATCCGATTACCGCGGAAGAGGAAGGAGAGAAGTACGTAAATGCAATATTTTTCCTGGTTAGTCCCCAAAACAATCCCACGCAGCACCTGAGAATGCTTGCGCAAATTGCCACACGCGTGGAAGATTCGGATTTCATGAGAGAATGGGAAAGCGCCGGGAACGAGCAAGAAATTAAGGAATCGTTATTGCGCAGCGAGATGTTCATAAAGCTTGCTATTAAAAACGGAACTTCTACGGAAACTTTGATTAATAAAAGAGTAATGGAATTAAACTTTCCGGAAGGGGCGTTGATAACTTTAATTACAAGGGCTCATCGTCCGATATTGCCTAATGGTAAAACCAGAATATTGAATGGGGACGGACTTACAATAATTGGCTCGGAAGAGGCTTTGAAAATAATTAATGAGAAATTTAAGGATGCAGTTCAATGAAAAGCTTCGTGAAGTTAAATTACGTGAAAATTCCAGCAAAAGAAATGTTTGAAAAATCGGAAGCGTTCGAAAGGTTAATGAAGAAAAGACGAACTGTTAGGACGTTCTCCGATAAGCCTGTAAATATTGACGTGATCAAAAATTGCGTCCGAGCGGCTTCTTACGCGCCGAGCGGCGCCAACAAACAACCGTGGCATTTTGTAATTGTCGGAAACAAAGAAATAAAAAAGAAAATTAGAATTGCTGCGGAGAAGGAGGAAAGAGAATTCTATTCTGGACGAGCGCCTGAAAGCTGGCTTAAGGACTTGGAACCTTTTGGCACTAACGAAAATAAAGAGTTTCTGGAGACAGCTCCCTATTTAATTGTCGTGTTCGAGGAAAAATACAAAACTCTAAACGGAAAGGTCGTTAAAAATTATTACACGAAAGAATCGGTTGGAATTGCCACGGGAATTTTAATAACCGCTTTGCATTTTTCAAATCTTGTTACGCTTACTCACACTCCTTCGCCAATGAATTTTCTAAATGAAATATTGAACAGGCCTTCTAACGAAAAACCTTTTTTAATTGTGGTTGCCGGCTATCCTGCAACAAATGCGGAGGTCCCCGATATTACCAAGAAAGAATTTAACGAAATAGCAACAATATTTGTTTAGCGTTGTTTAATTGTTTTAATTAAATGGTGAAATCTGAAAATTCCGGATTATTTGTTGAATCTTGACAATGATTGTGAATGTTATTAAATTTAAAAGCCAATCTTTCAAAGGTCTTTCAGACCTGTATTTTTGAGCCCAGTGTTTTCCCTCCCACTGGGCTCGGGTTATTTAAAATAAGGAACGGTGAAAATGGCTAAAAGAATTAAACGAAACAAAAAGGCTCTGAAGAAACAAGAATCCCCCTTTAAAGATTATTGGGGCAAGATGAATTTCAATATTTTGTTTGTTGGAATTGGTTTGTTAATAATCGGTTTTTACTTAATGGCTCAGCCCCCCTACGATAGTTTCCTTTCGCTTACTTTATCCCCAATTGTGCTGGTAATAGCTTATTTTGTAGTAATTCCTCTTTCGATATTTTACAAAAAGAAAAGTCAATTGGAAGAAAAAAAAGAAAATGTTTCTGGCGAAAATTAAAGGAAATTTGGTCTCCACCCAAAAGAACAAAGAACTGGTTGGGCATAAACTTCAACTTATTCACGAGATTGACCTCGAGGGAAATTTCATCGGTAAGAAAGACGCCGTGGCTATTGACCTTGTTGACGCCGGAATTGGAGACACCGTTTTAGTAGTAAAAGAAGGTGCGGCTGTTCAACAAATTTTGGGGCACAAGCGCGCGCCTGTAAATACAATGATTGTGGCTGTTGTGGATGATATTGAGGTTGCTAAATAATAGGGCATTAGTTTGCCGTTAAGCAGAACAGAAAAGTATGTCGTTATCCGTTCTCTCCTAGAAACGGAAGGAATTGGCGCAAGAAAACTTTTAGCGTTGCTTTCGTTTTTCGGTTCGCTTGAAAAAATTCTTTCATCGGATTCAAAAGATTTTTACCTTGTAAATGGAATAAATAAAGTAGCCGTTGGAAATTTAAAAAAATCAATCGGCTCGATAAATTTCGCTTCCGGCAAATTCGTTGAAGAACTTAAGCGACTAAATGAGTTAGGAGCTGATTTTATTGACTTTTGGGACAACGACTATCCCGAACCCCTTAAGAATATTTACTCTCCGCCTATTCTTCTTTACTACTTAGGAAAGTACCGCAAGGAAGATAAAAATTCAATAGCGGTAGTAGGAACAAGAACGCCCACCCACTACGGAAGAGCAATGGCAGAAAAATTAACTTTCGATTTGTGCGACAACAGACTTACAATAGTTAGCGGATTGGCAAGGGGTATCGATTCAATTGCGCATCAAACTGCGGTTAAAAAAGGCGGGAGAACAATTGCCGTAATAGGTTCCGGGCTTGACGTTGTTTATCCTCCCGAAAATAAAGGGCTCTTTGAGTCCGTTGTGCAACGGGGAGTCGTTTTTTCTGAATATCCTTTGGGAACGAAACCCGACGCTCAGAATTTTCCGCGAAGAAACAGGATTATTTCAGGTCTTTCCCTGGGAACGCTTTTAATTGAAACGAGAATAAAAGGCGGAGCAATGCACACCGCCGCTTACGCACTTGATCAGAATAGGGAAGTTTTTGCCATACCGGGCAAAATTACTTCACCGCAAAGCGAAGGCTGTAATTTGCTTATTAAAAAAGGCGAGGCTAAACTTGTTCAAACGGCGGAGGATATTTTGGAAGAGTTTAGATTAAAATTAAATATTCCTTCCCAAAAGCAAAAGCCCAGAGTAGAATTAAACATTTTTGAAAATAAAATATTCGATTCTTTAAGCGCCGAACCAATGCACATCGACAAAATAGCTGAATCGGTTGGCTTGAGCACTTCCGAATGTTTGGTGAATTTGTTAAGCCTTGAATTCAAAGGACTAGTAAAACAATATCCCGGTAAATATTTTGTGAGGCTTTAATTGTTCGTAGTGCGATTAGGGAATTCCAAATAATTGCAATCCGTGAATCGTTATAAACGCAAGCGCGTAAGCTAACGTGGAATAAATAAAAAGCTGCAATAGAGGAATGCGCCAGCCTCCTGTTTCTTGTTTGGAAACGGCTATTGTGGACATGCATTGAAGAGCGAAGATAAAGAAGACAATTAACCCCACGACTTTTGAAGCCGTAAACAAAGGCTCGTTTGAGCCGGCTATTTTAGCGTTTCGCATTGCTGAAATTAAGGAAACTTGAAGTTGATTGTCTTTGGCGGTAACCTTAAAAATTAGGGCTAACGAGCTTACGAAAACTTCGCGAGCGGCGAAAGTTGGAACAAGAGAAAGTCCGATTCGCCAGTCCATTCCCAGCGGTTTCATTACCGGCTCTATTACTTTCCCAATCATTGCTGCAAAGGAGTTTTCTATTCTTTCCGAGTTAGCCAGCTGAAAATATTCTTCGCTTGCTTTGTTAATGTTCGGAATGTTGGGATTGTAATCCGGGAAATAGGTTAAAAACCACAGGATTACGGAAATGCTTAATATTACTAAGCCAGCGCGTGATAGGTAAGCTTTTGCGCTTATCATTGCGTTGTGAAACACTATGCTTAATTTTGGAAATTTGTAGGTAGGCAATTCAAGAATAAAAGAAGAATCGTCCTTTGCTTTAATTATTTTGTTGTTGAATCTCTTAATTATTGCGGCGATTAGCAACGAACTTAAAATGCTTATTACGTAAATAGCGGCTAGCCCAAGTCCCGCAAGCCAATAATAATCAGGCGGCGTTAGGAACGAAAGCAGTAAAACGTAAACTGGGAGCCTTGCCGAACAGCTCATAAGAGGGATGACGAAAATTGTCAATAGCCTTTCTCGTCTGTTTGGAATTGTGCGCGCGGCCAAAATAGCTGGTACTGCGCAGGCAAAACCGGAAAGCATCGGCACAAAAGAACGTCCGTTAAGCCCTATTTTACTTAATGGTTTGTCGATTAACATTGCCCCACGCGCCAAATAGCCAGTGTCCTCTAGGAAGCCAAGTATTAAAAACAAAATAATAATTTGTGGCACAAAAATACTTACCGCTCCAACTCCGTCGATTACTCCAAAAGCAATAAAATCGCTAAACCATGTGTGCCCGAGCTCCCTAATAACGGCATGATTCAAAAACGCAAAAACGTAATCGACCAAATTCATCAAAGGAAGTGCCAACCAGAAAATCGAAGCGAACGTTAATGCCATTACAAAAAAGAATATTACCAACCCCCAAAACGGGTGGAGCAAAAAATTGTCTATTTTTAACGTCTTACTTTCCGGCAAAATTTTGTTCTCGTCTTCTTGAAGAATTAAAGAGCTTAGTTCTTTGTTAGCTTTTTCCAATTGCTCTTGGGAGGGATTCAGCGGCCGCAGGACTTTATTTTCAATCTCTTCGATTTCCGAAAAGGTTTTAATTAAATTTTCCGAATCGTTCCAGCGTTCGCAAACTTCTTTTTTAATTTCCTTCGCAGGTTCTTGCAAACTTGATTTTACAGCTTCAAGCAATTCGCTAATTCCTTCTCCCGTTTTGGCGTTTATTTTTACGGCTCGCACGGTTAGCAACTTCCCAAGTGCTTCGGCGTCAATTGCAAGGGATTTGTCTTTTAAAATGTCGTTCATCGTAATTGCAACAACAACTTTGAATCCGCATTCAATCAACTGTTTAACTAAAAGAAGATGGCGGGAAAGCTGACTAGCGTCTGCGGTAGTTATTATTAAGTCCGGTTTCCCGAAACTAGGATGTTCAAACAAAGAATTAATGGTAACCTCCTCGTCCGGAGAATTTGGTATAACGCTAATGATGCCGGGCGAGTCCAATAAAATTGCATCGATGTTAAATTGAGATTGAAAACCGCTTGTGTGGTATTCTATTGTAGAGCCGGGGTAATTTACTGTTTTAAAATTTTTGCCGCTCAAATGATTGAACAGAGTGGTTTTGCCTGAATTTGGAGCGCCAATGAGAATAACTACGGGTTGGGAAGATTTCATTCGGCTCATTCCACAATAATCGATTTAGCCTCGTCTTTTCGAATAGCGATGATTGTGCCCCTTACAGCAAACGCAAGCGGATCGTTAAAAAAAGATTTATTTAAAAGTTCTATTTCTTGCCCCGGAGTAAATCCAATTTCTAAAATCCGCCGTGCGGAAGGATGTCGTAAATCAACCGATGTTATTCTTGCCTTTTCGCCGTTGCTTAAGTTAGCCGCCGTTCTCATCTCTTTTTACCTCGCTGCATATTATTTAGATTAAGTCTACATAAAAATAAATTAATCCGACAAACTTGTCAAGCAAAATTTTAATTTTTAAAGAATCTTCTCAAACTTTCTTTTTAAGTAAAAATGTATTAATCTTAAATTTAAATATTTTAAAATTAACAATTCGGAGGCGGGGATGTCTTCATCGACGGACTTTTTAATGTATGTCCCAATCTTCTCAGAGCTGCCAATGGAAACAATTGAATCAATCGCAAAAGTTGGCACGCGCAGAACATACAAAAAGGACAATCTAATTTTAATGGAGGAAGACTCGGGGGGCGCCTTGTTTGTGATTGTTTACGGGAAGGTTAAAGTTAGTCGTTCCAGCGGCGACGGCAAAGAGGTAATACTTTCAATTTTAGGGGAATCGGATTTTTTTGGGGAGATGGCATTGTTAGACGGGCAATCCCGTTCCGCCAATGTTGTCGCGCTCGAGGATTCGGAACTTTTCATTATTAGACGCGAGGATTTTCTCAATCTCTTAAAACAACATCCTGAAGTGGCTATTTCGTTGTTGCAGGAATTAACTCAAAGATTAAGAACGGCGGATATGAAAATTAAATCCCTTACTTTGAAAGACGCCGAAGGTAAGGTAGCCACGGTAATTTTACAGATTGCCGACGATATTGGGAAAATTAAGCAGGGGGTTGTTGAAATTGAAAAACTTCCGTTGCAGCAAGATTTGGCAAGCATGGCGGGCACTTCGCGCGAAACTATTTCCCGTACGCTTCACTCTTTTGCAAAAAAGGGCTTGGTGGAAATCGAAGGCTCCAAACTCAGAATCTTGAATTATGAAAAGTTTAAAGAGCTTTACAGTTAATATTTAAAAATTATTTCATACGCCCCTTTGGCATTGACCTAAGGGGCTTATTTTATTTTGAAAGGTTATTGAATGGAAATTAGAGCGGATTTGCATCTTCACACAAAATTTTCCGACGGGGCGCTTTCTCCTGAGGAATTGATTGGGTTGGTCCACAAAAAAAATATTTCAGTAATTAGCGTTGTCGATCACGACTCGGTGGAAGCCATTCCAATAGTAAAAAAATTTGCCGATGGGTTTGGAATAGAAGTAATTCCGGGTGTTGAACTAAGCGCGGAATTGGACAATAAGGAAATTCACTTCCTCGGCTACTTTGTAGATATTCAAAACGAAGAATTTAAAAGGTATTTAAATTTCTTTAAAGAGGAGCGAATGATACGTGCCGAGAAAATAGTTCAAAAATTGAACAATTTAGGAATTAAAATAAATTTAAAGGACGTTTTGCTGAACGAAGAAAACTCAAACATAGGAAGGCCTCATATTGCAAGGGCAATGGTTAGATTGAATTTGGTTTCGAACTTTTACGAGGCGTTTAACAAATACTTAAAGAACGACGGACCTGCTTACGAAAAAAAATTTTACCTCTCACCCAAAAGCGCCATTAAAATAATTAACGACGCGGGCGGATTGGCTTTCCTTGCGCATCCTGGAAATCTGGACGAACAAACTTTGATTCGAATAATTGATTGCGGCGTTGACGGCATTGAAGTTATTCATCCTTCTCACAATGGAGCACTAAAAAAATATTATTCGAAGATTACTAATCAATTTATGTTGTTAAAATCCGGGGGTTCGGATTTTCACGGAATAAATAAAGCAGACGAAAATAATTTGGGCAATTTTCTTGCTCCCATTTCTTTTGTAGAGGAGATGAAGAAACATTTGTTTAAATTTACAGCCTGAATTTAATTTGTTTGGTTAACTTTAATTTAATTTGTGAATTAAGAATGAACGATAAAATAATTTTTTTTGTTTTGTCGCTTGCCTTTTTTGTTCGGGCTCAAAATTTTAATACTTGGAAAAATTACACGGACGAAAGCAACGTAAACGCTTTTGCAATTGACGGCGGAGGGGTTTGGTGCGCTACGTCCGGCGGTTCGTTTTACTTTGACGAACGGGACTCTTCCTTTGAGGTCTTTACAAAATCCGAAGGATTAAAAAGTCAGAAACTAACTTCGGTTGCAATCGATAACCAAGGGAAAGTATGGTTCGGTTCGGAAGAAGGCTACTTAAATATTTACAATCCCGCCGACGGTTCCATTAGAATAATCGGCGATATTTTTAACAGCGACAAAATAAGGAAAGGAATTAATTTTCTGAAAGTAAAAGGGGACACGGTTCTTGTTTGCACGGATTTTGGAATTTCAACCATTAATTCGAAAGATTACAGCTTTATTGAAACCATTGTGAAGCTTGGGAATTTTAACGCTGACGTAAAAGCTACAAATTTGAATATCAGTCGAGGCAAATATTTGGCGGCAACTGAAGCTGGCGCGGCTATTGCAAATGTTTCTGTTAAGAACCTTTCCGCTCCTGAATCGTGGGACGTTTACAGCTTGAAATTATTTTACCCCGCATCTAAGGTAAATAAATTAATTTATTTTAACAATGAACTGTTGGCTGCTACGAACAAAGGCGTTTTCAAATATGACAACGGCAAGTGGGCGCAATTTATTTTTGCGGGACAAAAAGTAAAAGATTTTTTTGTGAACGCCAGCGCCCTTTACTTGTTGGTAAATAATTCAATTTACAAATTTGAAAACGGTACCGAAACTTTAATTAAAACATTTAAAAACACTACTCTTGTTTCGTTCAATAAAAATGGTAATAATATTTACATCGCATCGTCCGGAGGCTTGATTTTATTGGACGATTCGGCTAATTATTATTTCCCTAATGGTCCCGTAGGAAATTCATTCAATAAATTGGCGGTCGATAAAAGTCAGCGGCTTTGGCTTGTAAGCGGAAATGATCCGACAGGTCCCGGAATAAATATGTTCGACGGTTCTACTTGGTTTAATTTCAATAGTACCAACACAAACGAAATTCACAACAACGCATTTTACAGCGTGTTTACTGCTGACAATGGAAAGATTTATTTTGCCAATTGGGGTGATGGGGTCACGGTTTACGACAACGGAAAGTTCTTTACTTACAATGCGGACAATACAAGTCTTACAGGAATTGAAAAAAACCCGCGATTTATTCCAATTACCGACGTTGCTCTGGACGGTAACGGAAATATGTGGATTCTTAATTTGCAGAACGTCGATGGTAAATCCGTAAGCGTTTTAACCGCCGAGAATAAATGGTATCATTACAAGTTTGGCTACCCTTTAAGTCCCTCGCCGGCGGAGTTGTACAATCTGGTAATAGATCAATACGGAACCAAATGGTTTTACGTTTCGGCGGAAGGCGAGCCAGGCCTTTATTATTTTAATGAAAACGGAACGTTCGACGATTTGAAAGACGATGTTTGGGGCATTCTTAATTCTCAGGATGGGTTAAACTCCGATAATATTAAGGCTATTGCGCTCGACAATCAAGGCGAGCTTTGGGTTGGAACAAGTTTGGGCGTTAACATTATTCCAGACCCACGGAACCCGTCTTCAAATATCTCAAGCGTGTTTGCTTTAAGGCAGCAAAGCATTACCTGCATTGCGGTTGACCCATTAAATCAAAAATGGGTTGGAACGAACCAAGGAGTGTTTTTGATGTCGCCCGATGGTTCGGCCTTGTTAGCTCAATACAATAAAGACAACAGTCCGCTGGCGTCCAATAAAATCAATAGCATTGTAATAGACCCGAAGTCCGGCATTGCTTTTATTGCTACGGATTTGGGACTTTCTTCGTTAACAACTTTTAGCGTTCAGCCGGAGAATTCTTTTTCGAATGTTTTTGTTTACCCCAATCCGTTTGTAATTAGAGAAGGGGCGGACAATAAAGTTTATTTCGACAAGTTAATTCGTAATTCGCGAATTACAATACTTACGGTTAGCGGCGCTTTCGTTCGGGAAATTACAACTCCCGGCGGAAGAGTAGGATTCTGGGACGGACGCGATGTTCAAGGTAACCTGGTGCCTTCCGGAGTTTACATTGTTGTGGCTTACGACGAGGAGGCAAACAACGTGGCGGTTACAAAAGTGGCGGTAATAAGAAAGTAAACGGCTAATGATTACAATTCAGAACGTAAGCCTTTCGTTTTCGGATAAACCCCTTTTCCAAAATCTTTCTCTTAAAATAAATAAGGATGATAGATTTTGTTTGGTTGGCGTTAACGGCGCGGGTAAATCGACTTTGCTTAAATTATTGGCGGGGTTGGAGCAACCGGACGAGGGAACGATTACGTTCAAGAAAGGAATTAAAATTGGCTACCTGCCTCAGGAAAAATATTTTAAGGGCGAAGAGAATTTGTTTAAGGAAGTCAGGAATAGTTTGAGTAGAATAGCTGAAATTGAAAAGAGGGAAAAAGAAATTACTGACAAGCTAAGCAAAATACCGGCAAATGATTCCCGCCACGAAAAGCTCCTAAAAAATTTAGGAGAGCTAAATCATCTTAAGGAAAACGTAAATTATTATTCCATTGATTCCGAAATTAAAAAAATGCTGTTGGGCTTGGGCTTCAAGGAAAGCGATTTTGTTCGCCCGGTTGGTCAGTTTTCGGGCGGGTGGTCGATGAGAATTGAACTTGCAAAAATTTTGTTGAACGACAATGATATTCTTTTATTGGACGAACCGACGAATCATCTGGACATTGATTCTCTGAACTGGTTTATTCAATATTTGAATAATTTCAAAAAAGCTTTGATTATTGTTTCTCACGATAAGGAGTTCATTCTAAAAACAACAAACAAAACGCTGGAGATTTTTAACGGGAAGGTTAATTTTTTTAATGGGAGGTTCGACAAATACCTGCATTACAAAGCCGAAAGACTAAAAACATTGCAAGCCGAGAAAAGAAAGCAGGAACAATTTATTAAGGAAACGCAAAGGTTTATTGAAAAGTTCAGGTACAAGGCTACCAAGGCAAAGCAGGTGCAAAGCAGAATTAAAATGCTGGAAAAGTTGGAGTTGATTGAAATTGAGAACGAAACGGAAATTATTGAGATTAATTTCCCTGAGCCGCCTAAAGCCCCGCCAATATTAGTCCAATTAAAAAGCATTGGCAAATCGTTCAATAATTTCAGGGTTTTCGGAAACGTTACTTTTAACATTGAACGCGGAGACAAAATTGCATTTTTAGGTCCTAACGGAGCGGGA
>JALWSN010000259.1 GCA_027080245.1 Ignavibacteriales bacterium
GTAAAAAGGGACTGGGCGTGGTTTCCCTTGGAAGCAAAATGATTGATCCGCCTGTTGTAAAGCGAGCCTTAAGAACTTTGGAATTGAGTAAAAAATCATATTAAAATTTCTAGGATTTTAAAAATGAAAATGCTTACAAATGCTGTTGGAAGAAAAATACCCCAAGAGGTAAACGGACAAAAACAAACTCCGTTCCTTGGAATAGGAAAGTTAAGACCCTCCGGAAGAAAGGCTGGCGCCCCAATTAGAACTTGCGCTGATTACCCCCCCGACGGAAATAAAGTTGTAAAAAATTTAAGAACAGCTTTGGAAAAAGCTGGCTTGAAAGACGGCATGACAATTTCCACTCATCATCATCTGAGGAACGGCGACGCCCTGACCAACATGCTGTTCGACACAATAAAATCAATGGGAATTAAAAATATTCGCTGGTTCCCTTCGGCATCGTTCCCCGTTCACGAACATTTAATTAAATACTTAAAAGACGGAACAATTCACCACATCGAAGGCTCGATGAACGGACCGCTGGGAAGATTTGTTTCGGAAGGCAATATGAAAGGCGTAGGCATTTTGCGCAGCCACGGCGGGCGCTATCAAGCTATTCAAGACGGAGAGGTTCACATCGATATTGCCGTAATAGCGGCGCCTACGGCCGACACATTTGGCAACGCCACCGGAGACAGAGGTCCCTCGGCTTGCGGGCTTTTGGGCTTCGCCCTTGCGGATTCCATTTACGCCGATAATGTAATTGTAGCAACCGACAATCTTGTCCCGTTTCCTTGCGTGCCTTGGCAAATTCAGGGCAACAACGTTGATTACGTTGTTGAAGTTCCTTCATTAGGCGACCCTTCCAAAATAATTTCCGGAACTACAAAAGTAACGCGTAGCCCCGACAGGCTGTTAATAGCTCAATACATCGCTGAATTTGTTGAGGCTGCCGGATTTATTAAGGACGGCTTTTCTTTCCAGGCGGGAGCAGGGGGAATCAACCTTGCTTTTCTTCAATATCTAAAGGAGAAAATGAAGGCCAAAGGCGTGAAAGCCCGATTTGTAAGGGGTGGCAGCACCAAGTATCTTGTGGAAATGCTGGAAGAAGGTCTTACCGATTACATCCTCGACGGGCAAACATTTGATTTGGAAGGCGTTCGCTCGATGCGGGAAAATTTTAACCACATCAATACTAGCCCTTTCACAAGTTACAATTACCACGGTAAAGGCAATTTTGCTTCGATGATTGATTTCGTCGTTCTCGGCGCCACGGAAGTGGATTTGAATTTCAACGCTAACGTCGTTACCCACTCGGATGGATATTTGCTTCATGGCATTGGCGGCTGGCAAAATTGTTTAACATCCAAATGCACAATACTGGCGCTGCCTTCTTTCAGGGACAGGATTCCTGTAATTGTTGACGAAGTTACCACGCTTGTGGGTCCGGGAGAATTAATCGACGTAATAATTACCGAGCGCGGAATTGCAATAAATCCCAACAGAAAAGATTTGCTTAGAGCCGTAAAAGGCTCCGGCTTGCCAATTAAAAAAATCGAACAGTTGTTTGAAGAAGTAAATCAAATTTGCGGCGGCAAACCCGCGAAACCCCTATTAAATAGAGACAAAGTAGTAGCGGTCATTAAATGGGTGGACGGAACGGTAATAGATTCGGTCTATCAGGTTGAGAAAGAGTAACAAGGTTTAATAAATTTTATAAATTAGTTTTAAAACACCTAATAATATCTTTTACATTGTAACTAACAAGCACTAGTAAATTTTTAGAAATGGCTCATAAATATCTTTAAAAACAGAATCATTTCCTTAAAATTGAAATAATTTTATCGTAAACAAATTCAGCTAATCGATAAAAATTTATTGCTTTTTCAACCGATGGTATTCCCTCTGGAATTAACCCAACATCTGTTGGATATCTTGAATCAAGATAAACATCATTTATTTGAGCCAAAATATCTTCGTCTATTCCTTCAATTATTACACCTATTTCTTGAATCATTCCTAATAATTTTTCTAAGTCATGAGTTTTAGGTATTCTAAAATTATTTTCTTCAAGAATAGCTTTAAAAGATTTTTCTATTGCTTGATGTGAATGAAAAGCAACGCTTTGACTTAAAGAATCATCTTCTAATAATTTTTCTGCCGAAAGCAAATCGATTTCAGCATGCTTTAACCAATTGCTAACTTGCCGCTTCATAAAGGACCTTTCCGCTTTCAATTATTTCTTTTGAAAAAGAACTATTACTCTTTAAAAATTCCTCATATTCAGGTATTGTAAATACTAATAAATCAATCGGAATTTTTTTATTGATGCTTCTAATAATTTTCCTAACGGATAATTTCAACTCCAATTTTTCGTCGTAAGTTCTTGGTATTCTATTACTGTTCAAAACAACCAACAAATCCAAATCGCTATCTTCGCTAGACTTTCCATGCGAATAGGAACCAAACAAAATTATTAATTTTGGATTTACTTTCTTCAACAAGGACAAAATCTGAGGCAAATATTTTTCTTTTAAATTTTTCATTAAATTCCGACCTATTATTAAATTATTTACTTAGGTAATTTCAGCAACTAAAACTATCATTCAAATATTTAATTTATTACAAACAGTGTTAAATTAAAAATTAAATAGATTAATTTAAAAGCGTAAATCCTACGAGCCTTCACCAAATTTAGCGCATTGACATAGTTAAGAATAGATAAAATTTTTTGTAAGTTACGTTTGTTATTTATTGAATTATTGCAATTGGATTTTCAATTAATATTTAAAAATATGAAAACTAATCAAATAGAAAGATTAACCAAAAAAGTCAGAACGACCGGAACAATATTATTGATACTAACAATTCTTTCCCTCACGTGGTTTTTCATTGATTATCTGGCGCTGAAAAAAATTTGGCTAACAGCAAACTCAGGAGACGGTTTTGAATGGCTAATGGTCATTCTAAGCGCGGTTCCATTTGGTTTAATGATTATTTTTTCTTTTGCGTTCGTCTTTTTTGTATTCAGATTATCCCGGAAAATAAAGGCGGAGACAAATAAGCTCGAAAAGGAAACGGGCGAAGAATCGAAGGATAAGGATTAAAAAATGAAAAAAATCGGATTAGCGCTTGGCGCCGGCGGTGCAAGAGGATTAGCGCACATTTGCTTCCTGGAAGTTTTTGAAGAGCTTGGGATAAAGCCGGCAATAATTGGGGGCTCGAGCATTGGTGCCGTTATTGGCGCTGTTTACGCTGCCGGGCTTTCAGCCTCGGAGATTCGTCAGGGCGTCGACGACGTTATTTTTGCCAAACCTAAAAAATTCTGGGAACTCCACAAGCGTTCGGAATTCCTTAACATGATGAGTTTTATTGACCCACAAATTAAAAACGGCGGAATTATTAAGGGCGAAAAATTCATTAATTTCTTAGGCGAAAAAATTGGCGTTAAAAATTTTGAAGATTTAAAATTGCCATTAAAAATTATTGCAACAGATTTAATAAATAATCAACCGGTAATTTTCGACAAAGGGGAATTGCTCCCGGCAATAAGAGCAAGCTATTCAATACCGGGATTATTCTCTCCTATTAAATTCAAAGGTAAAACTTTGGTGGATGCGGGACTCTCCAACCCCTTGCCCTACGACGTTATTGCGAGCGAATGTGATTACGTGGTGGCAATCGATGTTTCGGCAAATAAAACAAAATATGTTAACTTCGAGCCATCCGCGTTGGAAGTAATATTTGCAGGCTTTACAATGATGCAGCGCTCAATTATTCGGGAAAAGATGAATTACTTAAAACCTGATATTTACATTGATACCGATATTAAAGACGTTCGCGTGCATGAGTTCAGAAAAGCCCATTATATTTACGAACAAGTGAAGCCGTTGAAAAATAAATTAAAAAAAGAGATCGAACAAATTCTTAATTAATCGCCAAGCTTTCCTCCTTCTTTTGATTATTTTTCATTCCTCAGGTTTCAATTTCAACCTTACTTTTTTATATTTGTCGTTCGTTTTAGAATTAAGTTACGCTCAACAAATAAGGAGAGAAAATGTTCAAAAACCACCCACGGGGTCTTATTGTATTATTCTTTACCGAAATGTGGGAACGTTTTGGTTTCTACACAATGCTTGCAATTTTTGTTCTGTATCTTCAGGAAAATTTCGGTTGGGACACCGCTACCGTAACCAATATTTACGGTATTTTCTTAGCCGCGGTTTATTTCACGCCAATAGTAGGCGGCTGGATTGCAGATAATATTTTAGGCTACAGTAAGACCATTATCAGCGGCGCAATAGTAATGGCGGCAGGCTATTCTTTAATGGCGGTGCCCACAAAAGCTCCGGCTTTATTATTTACCGCATTAGCAATTATTGCTATTGGCAATGGTTTATTTAAAGCAAATATTTCAGTTTTAGTCGGCAATCTTTATTCTCACAAAAACGGTTCGTTAAAAGACGCCGGCTTTAATATTTTTTACATGGGAATTAATATCGGCGCATTCTACGCTCCTCAGGCGGCAAAGGCAATTAAGGATTTCATGATGAGCCACTACCATCTTACATTAGCCGAAGGTTACAACGCCGGCTTTGCGGTAGCGGCTATTGGAATGCTCTTCTCGATTTTTATTTTCACAATGTTCAGGAAGTATTACAAAGACGCTGATTTTACTTCCAAGCATCAATTGAACGAAGAAAAAGATTTGGTTTTAACCCCAAAGCAAGAGAAAGAAAGAGTAATAGCGTTGTTGACGGTGTTTGCCATTGTTATTTTCTTCTGGATGTCATTCATGCAAAATGGCGCAGCCCTTACTTTATTTGCAAAGAACTACACAGTCACTCATGTGAGCAAATTCACCTATTTATTTTTCGACGTCTTAGGCTTGCACGCAATTTTATTTATTCTTCTTGGCGGAGGAGTTTTGTTCAAACCCGGTTCGTCGAGTAAAGCAAGGTTAATTGCCGGATTATTCTTTGCTGTGGGAATAATTTTAGCGATAATAAAAATCAATTCTTTTGGCGGCAACAACGAAATTGCTCCCGAACAATTCCAATCTTTTAATCCCATGTTCATTGTGTTGTTAACCCCAATAATAGTAGGCTTTTTTGCTTTCCTTAATCGTAAAGGCAAAGAGCCGTCGTCGCCGGGGAAAATTGGCTTTGGAATGTTGATTTCAGCCATTGCATTTTCAATAATGATTGCAGCCTCTGTTGGCTTGCCCGCCGTTCACTCTCTTGGAGGAAGCGGTTCCCCAATTAGAGTCTCGCCCTACTGGTTGATGTCAACTTATTTTACTCTTACGATTGCCGAACTTTTCTTAAGCCCGATGGGATTGTCTTTTGTCTCTAAAGTCGCTCCCCCTAAAATGAAAGGCTTAATGATGGGAGGCTGGTTTGCCGCCACGGCAATTGGCAATTACCTTTCCGGCTTTGTCGGCAGGTTTTACCAAAACTGGGAACTGTGGCAATTTTTCCTGATGTTAGTGGTAGCCTCGTTAATTTCGGCGTTGTTAATTGTTTTCTTCCTGAAAAGATTGAAAGAAGCGACAACTTAATAAATAAAGGCGTCCGTAAGGATGCCTTTTTCTTTTAAGATGATTAAGAATTATTTTTTACTTAACCGGTTCCTTTTGGAAAATAGTCCTAATTTATTGGGTAAGCCGATTGTGGATTTGTTTACGCAAGCTAAAGACAGACTGTTTGCGGCAATCCCTTCGGAAGCCCTGCCAGACAGGCATTTAATAATAGATACCAGCCCGAACCTCCCGTTTTTATTGATTAAAAAAGAACACAAGAAAGCTAAAAAAAACACAAAAGATTTTTTAACCGGGTTGCTTCCGTCTGAAATAAAAAAAATTGAAATAGCTCAAGACGATAGAATAATTAAATTCAGCACAGTCAATTTCAATATTTATTTTACTATTAAAAGTCCAAAGACCAATGTTTACTTTCTTAAGGGAAATAATATTTTAAGTTCGTTCAAGAACGTTAACGACCCTGAAATAGTTGATTTTTTAACAAGCAAAAAATACGTTTTGCCTGCTGAGGATTTCAAACGCGTTATTGAAAACTACAATAATATTGAAGACTTAAGGAAAGAGCTTCCGTACTTCAATAAAATAATTGTTGGAGAGTATTATTCAAGAACTGACCTTGCATCCGAAGCACTGAATAAAACCATCTTAACTGAAATACTTACCGAAATCCTTTTTGCCCCAATTTCAATTGCCATATCGGAAGGCAAACTAATTCTTTCCCCTTCCAATTGGGACTTATTACAAAAAGCCGAATTGTTAAAAGAGTTTGAAAACGCTAACGAGGCTTTTGCATATTACATTTCAAACCTTTACAAATTCAATGAATTAAGAATTCTCCGGAAAGAATTAAATCAAATCTTAGACAAAAGGCTGGAACAATTTTCTCAAAAATTAAATAAGCTGAAGTTCAGAATTGACAGGGGTTCAAAGGAAGCAACATACCGCAAGTATGCGGATTTATTACAAATTCAC